>NZ_JBXXZH010000022.1:0-66224 GCF_059640475.1 Calothrix sp. CBUCES-K 9914 | reverse complement strand
TTGTTAGGAAAAATTAGATTAGCTTTTACTTTGTTATATGGTTCACGCATTAATAACTGGGGGCGCTTAGAGAAAATTCGAGTTGAAGATTGGCTTTTAAAGCTCTCTGGAAAAAGTACATATCAAAAGATGTGGAAGCCCGTCCTTTTAGCTAAACTTGGAGAGAGCTATAGGCGCGTTAGTGCTGTTTTTATTTGGTCGTATATCAAAAGACTTTTTTCAGCTCGTGACTCCTCGTTACATAAAGAACAACTAGGTTATGTTGTTGGCGGTTACAAGACTGTATTTGACCGTTTAGAAAAACTAATTTATCATGCGGGTGGTGATATACGTACTGGTGTTGCAGTTGAACACATTGCGCCACATCCTAGCGGTGGAATGTGGGTTGAATGCAATGGCAAAAAAGAACATTTTGATAAAGTAGTTTTTACTGGACCTGTAAATATTCTACAACGTGTTGCCGCTCCTGAATTAATCAGGGTTAAAGGTGATAGTAACACGGTGGAATATTTAGGTATTGTCTGTATGGTACTGATTACTCGCAAACCATTAGTGCCTTACTATGTTGTAAATATTGCCGACCAGCGTATTCCTTTTACGGGTATCGTCGGTATGAGTAACTTAGTTTCTTTAGAAGAGACAGCGGGACTACACATCACGTACTTACCAAAATACGTACTATCCGATGACCCTTTATTGAAACAAACGGATGATGAGTTGCAGCAGCTATTTTTTAAAGGATTGCGTTTAATATTTCCACAATTAAAAACCGATGATATTGTGTCGGCGCAAATTAATCGAGCTTTTAAAGTTCAACCATTACTGGTATTGAACTACTCCAGCATGGTTCCAAGAGTAACGAATGAACACAAAGATTTTTTCGTTCTTAATACTTCACAGTTTGTTAAAGACAATGTTAATAATAATGCCGTAGTCAGGCACGTTGAAGAATTCCTAGAAAAATCGGGATTGTGTATTGAAAGGGAATGGGAAAATTCCGTTAACTCAAATCAAAGGACTCAAATTAGTTAAGAGTTCCCGCCCTTTAGACTTTCAGAGCATTGAAAAACTTAAGCGAGCAAATTTTATGACTCTTTTTATCCTTTTACCAGCATACAACGAACAAGCATCAATTCCACCCTTGTTCAAAAGATTTCAAGAACTGCAAAAAACATCTAACATTGACCTAGAATTGATTCTTGTTGATGATGGCAGTACTGATAGAACAGTTAACACTGCTTTAGAACAATCTAAATCACTTGGTATATTTCTCAATTTGGTGCAACATCCCAAAAATGGTGGTTTGGGTAAAGCAATTAAAACTGGTATTACGACTTTCTTGAAGATCTCTCATGAAGGTGATTTTTTGGCAAGTATGGATTGCGACAACACTCAACCTCCAGAGCTTCTCATCAAGATGTATGAAACAATACTTTCTGGCGATTATGATATAGTCATTGCATCTCGGTATCAAAAAGGTGCGAAGGTCATAGGTTTATCCGGGTTTAGAATGCTTATGAGTTACGGAGCCAGCTTTTTGTTTAGAATCGCGGTTCATTTAAAAGGTGTTAGAGATTATACTTGTGGTTTCCGCGTATACAGAGCTTCTTTTTTGCATAAACTTTATGACCGTTATGGGGAAGCTTTATTCACTGAGAGTGGGTTTGCCTGTATGGTGGATTTACTGCTGAAATCAAAAGTTCTCAAACCAAAGATTGCTGAAGTACCGATGGTGTTGAGATATGACCAAAAACCAACAGCAAGCAAAATGAAAGTGCTTAAAACTGTTTTTCAAACACTCAGGCTGTTGTTAGTACATAGAGTTTTGATATTTAGGTAAATAATATGGATATTTTAATACGTTCTAGCGTTGGCAAAAAAAAGGTTAAGAATATACCTGAATGTCCTGTTTGCGGAAATCAGCTTTTTGGCTGGCTGTTTGCAAAAGGAGGACAAGACTTTTGGGTTTGCAAATCTTGCAGTCTTGAGACAATTCATCCAAAGCCAAGTCTTCAAGAACTCAAGAAATACTACGATGATGCTTATGCGGGAGGTCTTTACAAGCTGCAAGTTGAACCTACCGAGATGAAGCAACTGCGAGCTAGGCGCCGCCTAAAGGAAGTTCTACCTTATTGTCGTCCCGGTCGATGGTTAGATGTTGGCTGTGCTGACGGTCAATTTGTGGAAACCGCTCGCTTGAAGGGTTTAAATGCTGAAGGTATTGATATTTCAGAAGTAGCTGTTGCCACAGGTCGGCAGTTGGGTAGACAAATTTTCTGCTCTACTATTGAAGACTATGTGCCCGGTTATACTTACGATACCATCACGTCTTTTGATGTACTCGAACATGTTCTTGACCCTATTGACTACTTACAGCAAGTTCGCAAGTTGCTCGTTTCTGGAGGTACATCTGTATTTATTGTTCCCAATGTAGGTAGCTTAATTAGCAAGCTTATGGGCAAAAACTGGTACTTTTACATTCCCTATCAGCACTTATATTATTACACTCCAGCAACTATTCGCAAACTACTTTCAAACTTGGGGTTCGATGTAATTCATATTGGACGAACTTACAAGCACCTCACTTGGTCGTATTCGCTCAACTTGTTTAAAGAATTCAACCCTTTCATTTATCAAATCATGAACTTTGTATCGCGTGTTGTTCCCAAAGAACTACGTGATCGTTCGATACCCCTTTACATTGGTGAAATGATGGTGATTGCCAGAAAACGTGAAGAATAGTAGTGGGAAATAAGCATTCTTCAACTACAAGCTAAGTTCATACGGCTAATTTAAATAAGTACAAACACTGAAGCTTTCCTTAAGATTTTTAATTACTGTGTAAAAAAGAATTATAGAATAATTATATACCTTAAAGAGTATAAATTATACTTATATTCGTTCGATATAGCCTTTAAAAATTATTAAGGAATTACAATTACTCATGTCTGCACTCAACAATTTCTTCGTTGCAATATTGGTCTGTCTTTTCTTGAACTGGGGTAACACAAGCAAGGCTTTTGCCACCGCTTTCAAGTTCACGAAAATTGCCGATACAAACGATGCCCTGTTTAATAATTTCGGATTCTACCCTGCAATCAACAATCAGGGTACCGTAGTCCTCTCTAACAACTTAGATGCAGATGGAAAAGCTACTAGTATATTCATCGGTAATGGCGAGACACTGACCAATATTGCTAACACAAATCCTGACAGTCCCTTTAGCTTATTCTCCAACCCCACAATCAACGACGCAGGTCTTGTTAGCTTCAAGGCGTCTCTTAAGACGGGAGGCATTGCCATTGTTACTAGTAGTGACAGTGGAGCAGCAAATAACATCATTGCTAGTAGTGATAACTTCAATGTTTTGGGAGACCCTGCAATTAACAATAAAGGTACTGTGGCCTTCTCAGGAACACTGAAGACAGGGGACTCTAGTATTTTTGTCAATAGTGAAGAAGAAACCTCCACTACTGCCGACATCAAGGGATTGAGCTTCTTCGACAAACCGACGATCAATGACACAGGCACTGTAGCTTTCTCAGCTAGCCCAGATACGGGAGGACGTGTCATGTATAAAGTCAGCAACAAAAACGCAATCGTCATTGCTGACACTGGTCGTAGCAGTCCCTACAACTTCCTCTTCAACCCCACCATCAATAATGCAGGCACCATAGTCTTTAAGGGTGTGCTAAAGGAGATGGCGCGCGAGGGCATTTTTACTGTAAATGATGAAGGAATTAAAACTATTGCGATTGCGGACATCGGTGACAGCAGTCCCTATAGCTTTTTTCAAGATACTGCAATCAACAACAATGGCAATGTCGCATTCTGGGCTGCTTTAGATGCTGGAGGTTTTGGCATCTTCACAGGAGCAAACCCAGTTACCGATAAGGTGATTGCTGCTGGTGATCCCCTCTTTAGTTCTACAGTAAAAAACCTGTTTTTCTCCAACAAAGGAATCAACGATCGCAATCAGCTAGCCTTCTATGCCGAACTCACAGACGGCACTAAGGGTATATTTCGCGCCGAGTTACAGCCAGATCCCCTAGTATCCGTTGTTGAGCCTACTTCTATGTTGGGACTGTTAGCAGTAGGTGCATTGGGTAGTGTTTTTCTACACAAGAAGTAGGGGCGGCCAAACTCATCCTACTTGAATATGTTTGAGATGAATCTTCCCACTAAAACCAGAAATTAACTATATGAGTAAGAAAATTCATGATGATGAACCAGTAATCATTGCTCAAGCGCAGCCTAATCAGACCCTCTTAACAAACCAGGTACCAAATTACCTAGATGTTACTGATGCTGGTACTAGCTATGAACTGGGCATGAAATTCAAAAGTGCCCAACCGGGTCAAATTACTGCAATCCGGTACTGGAAAGCCCCTAGTGAAACTGGTACTCATACTGGTAAAATCTGGACAGCAACAGGTAATACGGTGCTAGCAAGTGTTACTTTCACCAATGAGACGGCATCTGGTTGGCAACAAAAGTCTCTAAGTTCACCATTGAATATTCAAGCCAACACAACCTATGTTGTGAGCGTCAACATCAATAACCATTACGTTGTTAGCCAAAACGAATTAGCAAACTCAATTGTAAATGGGGATCTCGGTTCGATTGCTGACGGTAACAACGGGGTATATGGAAGTCTAGGTTCTTTTCCAACAAATTCCTACCGTAACAGCAATTACTATCGTGATATCGTATTCATAGCCCAACCAGTTTCTACTATTACTAAGGTTAGTGGTGACAATCAAACTGGTGCAGTGGGGACTGCCTTACCTAATCCATTAGTTGTTCAAGTGAAAAATGGTGCTGGCAATCCTCAATCAGGCGTCACAGTCAACTTTGCAGTTACCAGTGGTGGTGGTTCGGTTTCGCCTACTAGTGTAGTTACAAATGCCAACGGTCAAGCAAGTACAACGTTGACGTTAGGAAATGTGAACAGTGTGACAAGTGTGACAGCCACTGTCTCTAGCGTAGGTAGTGTCAGCTTCACTGCTAGATCCATACCAGCAAATCCGAATGCAATTTATTTAGAAAACCAGAAATCTGGTACTACAGATTGGCAGATTTCCAACTATACTGACAATGAAATTGCTGCTTATGCGAATGCAACCAGTGTAAATAAAGGTGCTTCGTTGCAAGTTAAAGTTTCCTTGGCACAGCCAGGACAATTTACACTTAATGTGTACCGTTTAGGTTACTACGGAGGTCAAGGAGGGCGACTAATATTTAGCAGTGGTTCTATCAATGGAATTACTCAGCCTGCATGTAATTTTGATAGTAATACCCGCTTAGTAGAGTGTAACTGGTCAACTTCTTACACATTAGCAGTGGGGTCTGACTGGGTTAGTGGTTTATATATTGGTAAGTTGACTGACCAAGCCACTGGTAAGCAGACAGCTGTGTGGTTTGTTGTGCGGGATGATAGCAGTATCTCTGATATTGTTTTTATAAGCTGCTTTAATACATTCCAAGCTTATAATAATCTTGGTGGTTACAGCCTTTACACATGGAATAGTAATAATGGTCAAAGAGCCTTCAAAGTTTCCTACGATCGACCATTTGCTGAGACTACTATTTCCTTTGCATGGCATTATGACAATTTGATTCGTCACCAACGCCATATGGCACGCTGGTTGGAATCCCAAGGCTATGACGTGACATATGTCACTAACGTAGATATTAAAAATAATCCATCGTTAATACGCCAGCACAAAGTATACCTGTCTGCGGGTCACGATGAGTATTGGTCAACGGAAGAACGTGATGCTGTTGAGCAAGCCCGAGATGCAAGCCCACCTGTCAACTTGGCATTTTTCTCAGCGAATACTTGTTATTGGCGCATCAGATATGAAAATTCGACTACAGGAATTTCAAATCGGATAATTGCCTGTTATAAGGATGCTCAAGATCCAGTGAGTTCAACAAATAAATTCCGACTAATTAATCGACCAGAAAATGCATTGCTAGGAGTAATGTATACAGGTGAAAAAACAGACATGTATAACACCGGTGGAAGTAATTTAAATAGTCCCTCATACTCCGGTTTCGACTTTGTTGTTACTAATAGTAGCGATCCATATTACGCCAATACTAATTTAAAAAATGGTGATACATTAAGCCAATTAATAGGCTATGAATGGGATGCAGTTGTTAACAATGGCTCTACTCCCAGTAATCTAGTCGTTCTAGCTCAATCGTCGGTTAATCCGGCTAATCTTGACACAGATCTTCCTCCGGGAACAAATACTCAAGTCTCAAACGCAGTCAGGTACACTGCAGCCAGTGGTGCTAAGGTATTTGCCGTAGGTTCAATTCATTGGATGTTTGGGTTGGATACCAGTGGTAGTAGCACAAACCTTGAAGACCGACGTGCTAAACAAATAGCCATCAATATCTTTGCGAATATGGGAGCTAAACCTCAAACTCCAGACGGAAACATAGTTGTACCATAAGCTCAAAAATGTCAAATTTGTTCACAAACCCAAAAATTTCATTTTGCTTTTTCCAAGTCTAGTAGGAGTAGGTATATGCATTTGAGACTAAGACGTAGAAGATTTGGTCAATTAGCAATTGCTAGCGCTACCGCTACTTTGCTGAGTAACCTTGCAGGGAAGAGCGCTGCACAGAATTCGTCGTCATCTCTTTTCGGTGTAAGTCTTACCCTAGCCAGTAAGAAAATTACGGAAGATTTAGCTGATAGTACAGCGGCGGATAATACTCCAGAAATAATTTTACAGCAAATAAATTTGGCATCTTTAACGTCTAATGTTGATTTGCCAAATCTTACAGTTCCAGCAATAACCGTTGATAATAAGAACGATTCTACTGAAATCACAAATAAAGCTATAACAATCAAAAAACCTAGTGAGCGAATAACAGGTTTTAGCATCAATGCCAACGGTACATTTATTATTGCTACTGTGGCAGCGACCAAGCAAGGCGATTTCAGTCGGCTTGTATTCTATGGTCAAGGTAAAAACTCTTCTAAAAACAAAGGTTTAAAAATCAAAAAAATTAAAAAGCAGAGTACAATTGAAAGCTTGTTAGTAAGTACCCTACAAGACGAAAAAGATAAGCAGATTATTGGTGTTGTTAGTCTTGAAGGAGGTAGACCGCCTTTTATACTAGGGTTTATTGATATTAATTCAGGTCAAATCAATTCTGATGCAAGCTTAGGTTTACCAGAAATAGCACAGAACGAACGATTAAATAATCTAACGCAATCTCCAGTAGATAGAAAAATTTATGCGACCTATATTGGCTCTGAAAATGTTCCAATTCTAGTTGAGATAGATTTAGAGCAAAAATCTCTTCTGACAGGTAGATCATTTATTGTTAAAGTGGCAGAACTCAATATCAACAAACGTCCTTTGCAAAATGATGTAGCAAGCCTAGCATTTTCTCCTTCAGGTCAATTGTTTGCACTTGCAGACCCTCAATATGAAGGAACTAATTCCATTTTCACTGTTGATTTAAAAACTGCCCAAATGACATTTGTGAGAAAACTTGCGGTAGATAAGATTGCATTTACTCCTTCGTAAAAACTTAGGTGACTAATAGACCTTATTAACAAAGAAAATGAAATATTTATGTTCAAAAATCCTTTTAAATTGCAAAGACATAATCTGACAGTTGTTACTCCTTACATTATTCTCATAGCTGCTGTACTAGCAGCATGGTTTCCTGTACTTGGTGGAAGTCCATTAATAGTCGATGACTATCCTTTTACACTTACTTTAAAAAACGGGCTATATACCTATTTAGAAAACTGGTTCGCATCTGGTTGGGGAGTTCTGCGCGTTCTTGGTCAAATTATTAACGGTTTTAACACAAATCACCCAATTTTATGTTCTTTCCTTGCAGTCTTTACACATATTCTTACAGTTTGTTTGTTTTTTAGAGTCTGTCAAATTCTACTTAAAAGTACAAAACTATCATTAACTCTAGCATTAGTGATGGGAATTTTTCCGTGGGGATATCAATCAATAGTACAGGTTGCTGGATATGTAATATTGTTAACAACTACCATATTTTGGGCAAATTTATTATTATTACTTACTTTTTCTCAAAATAGAAAAATTCAAACTTGTGTTTTTTGTATTAGCTTTTGTTTAACATTGATAGCTAATTTGAATTATGAAAACAGTGTTTTTGCATTTATAGTAAGTGGTTTAATTGTTTGGATTGACGAAAAAGAAATAAAATTTTACTCTAAATATTGGATTAATAATGTTAGAAATAAAATTTCTGGGTTCGCCCCGGCTTTGGCTAGTTTAATTTATCTTGTATTATTTAAATTAACTGTTAACACCAGTGTCATTAGTTCCACTCTTGGTAGAACTACTAAAATAAATCCAGGGTCTGTTTTATCAACATATTATTATCAATACACAAATCTTTATATATTTCAACCCTGGTTTAATGCGAACACACGGAACTTAATATTTTTCTCATGGAACTTAAGTAAAATATTGTTATTTTTGTTTTTATTGTGCATTTTAATTATGAGCTTAATTACATTCTTGCGGCAAGATAAAATACAATTATCCACGACTAAGTTAGACTATAAATTACTTTTCTATATCGTTGGTTTATTGCTTGGAGCTTCTTTTATATACGCGCTTGCTGGCGGATATACAATAGATACTCGTAAAAAGTATGCTTTAATTCCACTGATGTTATTAATGTTTGGTTGGATTTGGCGTAATTTTTTTGAGCCTCGATTTCAAATTTCGCGAAGATTTATAGCAATCTTAATGACTTTAGCTTTGTTTGGTATTAGCACTACTTGGTTAGTAGTAGGGGTATATCGTTATGAGGTGATGCGTCAAGATGCTTTAGCCACATTTTTAGCTGCAAACAATATTAGTGGTAGCATTAAAATAGACTTTAACCCTGATATTAGGTCAGCTTGGCCTACAATGCCAGCGACATTAGGGTTTGATATGTGGGAGGACTGGTCTCTTACTAATTCCTTAAAAGCTAAGAGTGGTAGGTTGTGTTGTAAAATATTAATTAATTTTAATTGGCTTCGACAAGATCCCTATGCCGTTTACCCCACCAACAATCCTGATGCTCTGAAATTACGTTTTGAACCAAATGACTTTCATTGGCAAATTGTGCGTCTTTAGGTTATTAGTGTCATTGGTTTGTAGAACGATAAACTATTTGCTAATATAAATTTGTTTCGACATGAATGTAAGCGATTTGTCAATGTTACTCAAAAAACAAACGCCATCTAATTACACTTCAAATCTAATAAATCGTATTGGAAATTTACAAAAAAATAGCGCATGATAAAAAGTATTATAACAAATGTTCTAAGAAGTATATTTTTGTCTCACAGTAGTACCTTTTTATCGCTATATGAATTTGTTAAACCTCATCAGTATTTAGCAATAATATCTTTGGTTCTAGCTACTATTTTGTCTGTTTTAGAGGTTCTTAGCACTGCGCTCATATTACCTCTAACTCAGGCATTAAGCGGAAATCAAAATCATAGCAGTATTGAATCTAGCTTTTTAAAACCGATACTGACTTTTCATACTAACTTTCCTCATAAGTGGCAATTGTTGGCTATTGTCATAGCATTATTATGCTTAACAATCACCAAAAATATATTTGCCTACTTATCGAGCATCAGTATATATGACTTTATGCTCCGTAGCGGCACATTGCTACGAAGAAAGTGCGTTGTCCGTATCTTAGAGTTAGAAATACCATTTTATACCAGAAAAAACTTAGGTGAGTTATTAAGCCACATTAACGAACAGTCACAACGCAGTGAGCTACTATTTTCTCTATATCTAGAAGTGATTCGTAATGTATTAATCATTGGTTTTTTGTTATGTTTTTTAATTGTCCTTTCCCCGTTTCTAACTATTTTTGCCCTAGTTACTTTATCGATAGTTTTCCTTCCACTACGAGCATTAAACCGAAATTTACAAGTTTATAGTCGTAAAGCTGCGATTGCAATCGAAGCTTTCTCGACGTTAGTTACTGAGATAATAACTGGGATTCGAGTCGTAAAATCATTTCATGCAGAAGCGCGCGAGTTAAAGCGTGCAGAAGAGTCGTTACAAAATAGATATGATGCTGATTTAAAAGGATTAAAGTATTATAGTGCTAGCGCTCCTGTAACGGAGACAATCGGAATATCAATTTTACTTATAATAATATTAATTGGTGCAAACTTGCTTTTAACCCCTACAAATTCAACTTTGCCAATATTATTAACTTTTACAGTAACTTTAATGCGAATTCTACCAAAAGTTACGGTTTTAAATAGTTTACGCTCACAAATATATTTGTTTAAAGGTTACTATGAAGCAATTCAAGGTTTTTTATATAATACCGAGAATTTAAAATTGCCCGATGGTCAAAAGCGTTACCAAAAATTAAACTCACAGCTAGCCTTTCAAAGTGTAACATTTACTTACCCAAATCAAGCTGAAGCGACTCTGCATAATATTAACTTTGAAATAGTTAAAGGTAAAACAACTGCGATTGTTGGGTCATCAGGAAGTGGCAAATCAACATTAGTTGATTTAATCATGCGGTTTTATGATCCCCAAAATGGAAGTATTTGCGTTGACGAAATTAATATAAGAGATTTACAAATAGGTTCTTTCAGAAGTGCAATTGCAATGGTGAGTCAAGACACATTTTTATTCGATGTCTCAGTTCGTGAGAATATTGCATATGGTTGTCCTGATGCAACAGATGCAGAAATTATTGCAGCAGCAAAACAAGCGTATGCTTACGAGTTTATTCAAGATTTACCTCAAGGGTTTAACACGATAGTTGGCAATCGTGGGACAAGACTTTCAGGTGGTCAACGACAGCGTATTGCAATAGCAAGGGCAATTTTATGCAATCCTGATATCTTAATTCTTGATGAAGCAACAAGTGCATTAGACTCTAATTCCGAAAGAATAGTGCAACAGGCAATCGAAGCTGTTAGTAGAGATCGTACTGTAATTGTTATAGCTCATCGTCTCTCAACAATTGAAAAAGCTGATAAAATTGTGGTTATTAAAGATGGTAAATTAGTAGAGCAAGGTACACATCAAGAACTTATGGCAATTCAAGGAATGTATTATTCCTTATATAAATATAAATATCAATAACTTTTAGATATTTCATTTCAGTAGTTTCACAATTCACTATGATTTACCCTTCTTTTCTTCCTCCACTTTATAATTTTTTACTAACGTTGACGCAAAGACATGGAACTCAAACTTTATCTCGTTTAGATAGCAAACTATTTCCCTATAATCGTTCTATTCATATTAGCTCAGATGTTGTGATGGATATTTCATTCGACCCTCATCTGTTTGGCTATCTTCTTCAGTCTCATGAAATGCATATTAAAAATTGGATTATTGCGAATGCTCCGTCAAGTAAAAGCTTTGTAGATATCGGCGCCAATATTGGTTATTTTTCAGGAATTGCCATAGCTTATTTACCACCAGATTCATCTTTATTATTAATCGAACCAGACCCAACAAATTTTCAATCTTCTTCATGGACTGAAGAAGCATCTATAAAGCGTAATATCAATTTAAAGAGACTAAACTATGCAGTCAGCGAAAATCCCAAAAAAATATTTTTAAATCGACATCCTAAGTATTGTACATATCATACTGTGAGTAACCATCCTCAAAGTGATGATGATTTAATAGTAGAGTCTATTACATTAGCTGAAATTGCAGCTTTAACGGACACAGGAGAGATAGATTGTTTAAAAATTGATGTTGAAGGTCATGAAGAGGAGGTACTTCGTGGAGGTCTTAATTTATTTGAGCAAAGAAGAGTTAGAACTTCTATCATAGAAATTTCTCCCAAATCTGCCGAAATGGTCTTTGAAGTAGCACAAATGGGAAATTACAAAAAATATGTATGGAAAGATAACATCTGGCAAGAATGGGCATTACCTAATGATATTAATGACCGTGCAGATGTTTTATTAGTTAGATAAAGAACACATAGGTACTTATTTCAAATATTAATTTATGAAGCAAATTTCAGTTTTGCTGAAAACACTCCAAACTGGACAGTTTTGGTATTTGTTTCCACACTACTACTATTCATGGAGACGTGCTATAGATATTGAGAAAACAGCACCAGTTATTACAGCAAGCTACGGTACAACTGATGTCATTGAGGTTCACATGCTCACGGGAGCAAAACACTATGTAGATTTATTATATGCAGCTAAATCGTTTACTTATAATTACCAAGCCCCTATTAGTTTGATTATTCACGCTGATACGAGCGTCACAGACGATGTAATTCAAAAAATGCACAAGCACTTACCCCAAGCTAAAATATTTACCAGGCAACAACGTGATGAAATAGTGGTGCCTAAATTAGAAGCGCTATCCTTAAAATACTGTCAGCAATTTAGGGAAATTAATGTATTTGGCGCCAAGCTTATTGATGCTTTTTTACTTTCACACTCGCAAAAAGTCATTCTACTTGATACTGACTGTCTAGCTTTAAAAACACTACACAGTTTACGCACGTTAGTAGATAGCAACGAGTCTGTAAATGTTTTTGCAAAAGACCCGCAACCTTATCCTTATAGTATTTCCAAAGAACAAATTAAACAATATTTTGGAGTCGATATTTTACCATATTTCTGTGCTGGCTTTTGTGTAATTAACCATCAAACAATGGATTTGAATACTATAGAAAAATGGCTTTCTACACCAGCTTATCCTAGTTATTGCCATTATGCCGAACAAACTATTACAGCAGCATTGGTTAGTCGAGGTGCTACAGTAATGTTACCGGACAACGAATATAACACAGGACGCCTTTATAATGAAGATACGTGTAGTTTTATACACTACTGTGGGCATTATTTAAGTCCAACAAGAATTGCAATGCGGAAAATAGGACAATCATTAGTATTACAAAAATTACGAACATTACAAAAATAATGAGACTTTGTTGGCTATTACCAAGTGATAATAGTGGTGGGATATCCCCTGTTGCTTTATCTTGTTGTCGTCAAGCTGCACAAGCTGGATATGAAACAACAATGCTTATGCTTCTACCACCTTCTTGGATAAGTGATAATTATGATTTTCAAGTTATATCTCTAAATTTGTATAGTTCGGCACCTAAAACGCCTAAAGTATTATTGCAATGGCTGGAAGAAAATCCGCAGGATGTGCTTTTTTTTAATGCCTGTGAAGAATTCGACCCGATTATTCCTTATCTACCTTCAAGTATAAAAGCTGTTTACGTAGTTCACGATACAGCCCCTGGTTACTGGCGCCAAGCTGTGGAAAACTCAGATAATTTAGAAGCTATTGTTGCCGTCTCTGAAACTGTAGCGAGTAAATTCCGAGATCAACTCAAACAATCCCATAAACTGCATGTAATTTGTAATGGTTGTGTTTTCCCGCAAATACCAAGTTTAGATATTATTAGGCAAGATGAGCTAATATTTCTTGGTGGTGACAACCCGACAAAGGGAGCTTTTGACGTTCTAAAGTTATGGAAACAGCTAGTTAAATTAGATTTTGGGGGTAAACTTCACTGGTTTGGGAATGTGGCACCCGATTTTAGAAATAAAATCAAGGAGTTACCCAATTCACAGCAAATTTACGTATATGGGTACGTTAAACGTGAAATAATTTTTACAACTGCAGCCAAAGCCAAAGTTTTATTAATGCTGAGTCGCGTTGAACCATTCGGGATGGCAACAATTGAAGCAATGAGTATGGGATGTGTACCAGTTGCATGGAATGTTGATACAGGTACAAAAGAAATAGTCACAGCACAAACAGGATTCTTTGCACCACTGGGTAATATCGAAACCCTTGCAAAACAAGTATTGAACGCTTGTGATAATTATCAGGCTTATGCCAGTGCTGTCATGAAGCGTGCGCGATATGACTTTGACGAAAGTGTAATGTGGAATAATTATGAGGCTTTAGTTGATGAAATTTCTAAGGCTAAATCAATTCAAAGAAACAAGCATGGACAAGAGCCTGTAAATTTTCAAGTCCCATTACGTCGCTTTCAGCTTTTACCGAGTAGTATTCGTTCTCTAATTCGACAATTTATTGGCAAATCACCTTTTCTTGGTTACTGGTTGCGAGATATGCGTGGTTGGTAAAGTTGGCATAAAATTGGTAAAAAGTTGGTGAAAATTAATTTATGGGGAAGAGTTTTTTATTTTTAGGCGCCAATAGTCCTTGGGTTTATGGTTTGGCAGAAGCACTCGGGCAACATTATCATACTCACGCGGTCGAATTTTATGATTGGCGAACTCATGAGCTATTGCGTCCAACTTGGTCAATTAGAACTGCTCCAGCACTTTTACAGCAAACGTTCCGAGTTATGCCAACTGGCTATGCAGGAAAATTAGAAATACTATTTAGATTTTATTTACAACAGTTAATTAAATATTGGTGTCAGCAACTTGAAAGACTTTCTGGTGAACAACCTTGGGTTATTGCTTCTTATCCATATCTTGCTCCTTGGCTGCGTCAAGTATCTTCAGAAAGATTAATTTATTATAACTTTGATGATTACCTGCTTTATCGACCAGAACGGCAGCAGCAAATCCAACAGCAGGAAACTGAACTAATTGAACGTGCTGCAATAACTTTGTGCGCTTCTCAGTTCCAAACCTTGACATTTCAGAAGCGCTATGCCCATATGGCTGATGTTATCCATCATTTTCCACATGGTTTTGTTGATACTTATCTTAATCAGCAACCAGAGAAACCTCCGCAACCAATGACTGTAGGTTATGTTGGGAATTTAGGTAATCGCTTAGATTGGAAATTAATTTATCAGGTTGCTCAAGCTTGTCCCGATATCACATTTGTATTTGTAGGTGGTAGAGATGGAACCACAGATGAAAAAGGTTGGTTGCAACAACGCGAAGCTGTACTGGCATTAGCGAATGTTCGTCATGTTGGCAAAGTTCTAGCCGATCAAGTAGCTCAGTATTACTGGTCTTTTGCTGTAAATTGGATACCTTATTTAGTAGAGCATCCCTTTAACCAAGCGGCCTGTCCCACCAAGATTATGGATGGAATTGCTAGCGGGCGCCCAGTATTAAGTACAAATATTCCAGAGTGTCGCTTATATCCAGAATGGATTCAGACTTTTAGCACTGTAGAAAATGCAATTGCCCAGATTAGAAAGTTAGTTTTTTTGGAAGAAGCATTAGCTTATGAGAAAAGCTTAAAGCAATTAGAATTTGCTCTAGGACACATTTGGCAAGTCCGCGCTCAGACTCTGGAGAATCTGCTATTGAAATTATGTAATTAACTTAAATAAAGAGCATTAATTAATATGAATTCATATGTTTGTGCATTTCGAGGGCGCCGAGATAATTATCAAGTACCACTAGCATTGGCTGAGAAAGGTTTACTAGATTTATTTATTACTGATTTTTATGCAGTTCCTATTATTCAGAAATTATCTAAATATTTGCCGATGAAATGGCAAAATAAAATAGATTTTCGTTTAGAAACTGGCATTCCGACAAAGAAAGTAAAATGTCTATGGGACACAACTTTACTTGAACATACTCGACATACTCTAAAGTATTCTACTGCTGCTACTTTTGGCTTATTGGATTCAAACTTTGCTCATGCCGCTGCATTACAAGCAAGGAAAAACAAAAGTAATTTACTTCTTTATTCTCCTTATGCTTGGGAAGCATTTAACTCAACATATCAACATAACCCTCGAAAAATATTATTCCAATTTCATCCGCATTCAGAAGCGGAAAATAAAATATTGACAAATGACCTACAAAAATTTCCAATGGTACAGAAATCTTATGAAGAAGAAACTGGAAACAAACTACCATCTCACTTACAAAAAAGAGTTAGAGACTGTTGGAAACAGGCAGATTTAATTTTGTGTGCGAGTAGTTTCACACGGAAAACTTTATTAGAAGTAGGAGGAGAACCTAGTTATTGTAAGGTAATTCCTTATGGTATTGACTTACCTACAAAGCCACTCGAAAACCATAATATAGATAGTTTTCAAGCCCTTTTTGTCGGCTCTGGAATTCAGCGCAAAGGTTTACATCACTTGCTTTATGCATGGCGCCAAGCTAATTTACCTCAACACAGCCAGCTAATACTGGTTTGCAGAAAAGTAGACCCAGGTATTGAGTCTCTCATACGTGAGACACCTCAAGTTAGTCTAATTCGAGGCACAAATGCACAAAACTTACAAAAATTATATGAAACTAGTTCTCTTTTTGTGATGCCTTCCTTAGTAGAAGGGTTTGGTCAAGTTTTTTTGGAAGCTCTCAGTTATGGTTGTCCTGTACTCGGTACAGCCAATACTTGCCTACCTGACTTGGGTGGTGAGGAAGATGGTATTTTCCTTACGGAAGTTGCTAATATTGAAGAACTGACCTACAAGCTAGAGCATTTAGCATATAAACTTTCTGCATATCCTGAAATACGTAAAAAAGCTAGGCACTGCGCTGAAGGTTTTTCATGGAAAAATTTCCGAGATAAACTTATATTTTTCCTATAGAAGTAATTGTTATAGTAATGATTGAATTATATAAAGATTTGTTAATTATAATTTGTTTAGGTTTGCTAATCTGGGGAGTAATTAAGGTAGAACGAATTTATCAGTACCCATTTTTTATGGGTATTATGTTTATTTCATTTGTTTTACCTCAAGTATTTTCATTAATTGATAAACCAGGACAAGTTAGTCCAGAAGCATTAGAGCGGCTATTATTTATATCATGTCTTTGTGCTACTACCTGTTGGATAGGTTATCAATTTAAACCACAAAAAAAATGGTTATATAAGCTGAATATTTATATTGATGAACGTAAGTTATTTAGAGCAGGTGTTGCTCTAATGGCTCAAGGTTACTTCTTTAATTTTCTACTTTCTCGTATAACTGTCCAAACATCAGCAACAAATGGTAATTGGACAGGTCCAGCTACTATATTTCTCTTTTTTGCTCAAGTTATTAATATTGCTTTTGCTATCTTTTTTTTACAAACTCTCAAACGCCCTACAATTCCTAGTGTTATTTGTACGGTTATCTCCAGCTTGCCAATATTATCCATCGTTATGGTAGGGCGCCGACAAGTCACGATGACATTTATAATTATTGTTGGTCTTTCATTATTCTTAGTTCGTCGTTATATACCTCCTAGATGGATAGTTGTCGCAGGTCTACTATCAGTTACTTTTCTAATTCCTTTATTTGGTTTGTTACGAGGTGGTTTTTGGAATTTAGTTTTTAGTGGCAACTGGCAAGAATTATTGTCTTTAGCTCAACAAGCATTTAACTCACAACAAAAAGGAGATATTTTAGAACTAAGAAATGCAGCACTATTAATAGATGTGGTTTCTCAAACAAATAAATATGGGTTTGGGACTGGATGGTGGGATGCGATTATATTTCAATATGTACCAGGGCAAATTGTAGGCTATGAATTTAAAGAATCTCTCCAATTTAAAGTTTTAAATTTTGATCTACTCAGTAGCTTATACGGTTATAAGATGCCTCAAGGCACGACAATTACTGGAATAGGAGATTCTTTTATGGAGTTTGGTTACTGGGGATGCTTATGTTTTTTCCTAATAGGATACATATTTAAAAATCTTTGGATATCATCGTTTTATATCAAGAGTACTATTAGTAGGTTACTTTATATGGGGCTAGTTAGTCCAGCAATGTTAGCTTTAACACATGGCATCGGAAGATTTTTTCAAGAAGCTATATTTCAAGTTTTTTTTGTAAGTTTGGTTGCTTACTACTCTCAAGTTAAATATCAAAGAACAACTAATAAAATTAATAATTTTATATAATAGTCAATGGATATTAGTATTGGAATCTTATTTTCTAGCTATGGTCCTTATCATATTGCTAGAGTTGAAGGATTATTAAAAAATCCACACATACTTCCCGAACAGATTACTGCTATCGAATTAGCACGCTCTCAAGAAGAATATCCTTGGACAACAAAAATTAATGAGTTGGGTTGTCCGGTGATTTCCTTAATTCAAGATAAAACCTTAGAGAAAACAAGTCTTATTAGATTACTATTTAGAGTATATCAGACTCTCAATCAAGTCAATCCCAGCGCCGTTGCAATTGCTGGTTATTTTCAACCACCAATGTTAATAGCTCTTGCTTGGTGTCTTTGGCACAATAAAGCACCTATTCTTCTTTCGGAAACTACAGAAGATGATACTCCGCGCGTTTGGTGGCGAGAAATTATCAAAGGTTGGATTGTCAGAAAATATAAATCAGCTTTGGTTGGAGGAAAACCACACAAGCGGTATTTAATGAAATTAGGTATGCCTTCTGAATCAATTTTTTTAGGCTATGATGTAGTTGGAAATGATACGTTTAGTCCCAACAAAATTAAATATCTCACAAAACTTTCTAACAAACCGTATTTCCTAGCCATAAATAGGTTTATTCCAAAGAA
Organism: Calothrix sp. CBUCES-K 9914; assembly: GCF_059640475.1. Lineage (NCBI taxonomy): Bacteria > Bacillati > Cyanobacteriota > Cyanophyceae > Nostocales > Calotrichaceae > Calothrix > Calothrix sp. CBUCES-K 9914. The sequence continues at coordinate 47,752 of NZ_JBXXZH010000022.1, read as the reverse complement.
AAATTTATTATTTTTAATTGATTCTTATGCAAATTATAGACTTTTAGCCGATGATAGTAGTGAGAAGATTTGGGATTTAGTTGTTTGTGGTGATGGAGAACTACATTCCCAAATTGAACAGCATATTAGCAACCTTGGGTTAAAAAATAACGTTCATCTTCCAGGTTTTCTTCAGCAAGATGAACTTCTACCTTATTTTGCTCACGCAGGTTGTTTTATTCACGCAAGTACTCAGGAACAATGGGGATTAGTAGTAAATGAAGCAATGGCAGCAGGATTACCAGTCATTGTTTCTAAGCGCTGTGGTTGTTTTGAAGATTTAGTGATTGAAGGTGTCAATGGTTTTGGTTTTGACCCTACTAATCGCCAAGAATTAACAGATTTAATGCTTAAAGTCTGCTCCCAAGAAATAAATTTAGAAAAGCTTGGACAAGCATCACTAAAACATATCCAAACAATGTCGCCTGATTATTTTGCAAATAGTTTGATACAAGCTACAAAATATGCATTAAAAACTACACATTCAGATTGTATGTAATACTCCTTGATTTAGATTTAAAACTAACTATTACTATGAAAATTTTACTTGTTATTCCTGGCATTGGCTCTATTTATGGAGGTACTTCTAAAATAGCAATTGAATTAGCTCAAGCTTTAGGGCAGCTAGGAAATTTTATTGATATTGTAACTACGAATGCTAATGGTCTGGACGATTTAGATGTGCCACTTCAAACTTGGCTTGATGATGAAAAAAGTTATCGTCTTCAATACTTTCCACGCTGGCATATTGGGGATTATAAATTAAGTATGTCATTAACAAAATGGCTATTTAATAATGTTGCTAGCTATGACTTAGTACACACAATTGCAGTTTTTTCTTACCCTGTTTCTATTACTCATCTAGCTTGTAAAATCCACCACATTCCTTACATTAATAACCCTCAAGGAATGTTAGAGCCTTGGGCACTTAATTATAAATCTTGGAAGAAAAAAATCTACTATAACGTAATAGAAAAAGCTGCTCTTAATAATGCTAGTGCTATTCAGATGTTAAACTCGGCAGAAGCACAAAACGTTAAACCTCTTCAATTAAAAGCTCCTTTGGTTACAGTACCTAATGGTATTAATTACCAAGAGTTTGAACAGCTACATAACCCTGAAACTTTCTATCAACAATTTCCTCATACGCGCGACAAAACCTTAATTCTATTTTTAGCTCGTATAGACCCAAAGAAAGGACTTGACTTACTGGCGCCAGCATTTGCCAAAGCGTTAGCTAAATTTCCCAATACTCATTTAATTGTTGCAGGTTCCGATAGTATTGGATTTTTGCCAACAGTTAAAGATTACTTTGCTGCATCGGGTTGCCTCAATGCTGTCACCTTTACAGGGATGTTGACAGGTGCAATGAAATATGCAGCACTTGCTGCCGCTAGTATTTATGTCGCACCTTCCTATTCAGAAGGGTTTAGTATGTCTGTTTTAGAAGGAATGGCTTCAGGTTTACCTTGTATAATCACCAAAGGTTGTAATTTTCCTGAAGCTGCTCTCAATCAAGCTGCTCTTGTTGTTGACATTGAAAGCGATGCTATTGCCAATGCTTTAATTGATTGTTTAAGCAATCCAGAACAAGCCAAAGTCATGGGTGAGCGCGCGCGTCAATTGGTCTTTGATAAATATACCTGGGACAAAGTAGCTTGCCAAATGCAAAAAGTTTACTCTTGTCTACTCCAGCGTCAGCCAATTATGGCTATAAATTAAATTATGTTAGAAAAAATAACTCCTGTTATCCTCACTTACAATGAGGCGCCCAACATCAACCGTACTCTCGAAAAATTGTTTTGGGCAAAGCAAATTATTGTGATTGACAGTTATAGTACTGATGAAACTCTAGATATTCTAAAATTATACCCACAAGTTAAAATATTTCAACGTGCATTTGATACTCATGCAATGCAGTGGAATTACGGATTACAACAGGTAGCTTCTGAGTGGGTACTTTCTTTAGATGCTGATTATACAGTTTCACAGGAGCTAATTCACGAAATTCAAGCATTACCTGAAGATACACCAATAGATGGGTATTTTAGTAAATTTAAATATTGCGTATTTGGAAAACCCTTGCGGGGGACAATACTTCCTCCAAGACAAGTCCTTTTCCGTAAAGACAAATCTATTTATATAGATGATGGACATACACAGCTTTTACAAGTCAAAGGTAAATCTGGAATACTTTCAAGTTATATCTACCACGATGACCGTAAACCTTTAAGTCGTTGGTTATGGGCACAAGACCGTTATTTAGTTATCGAAGCTAAAAAATTACAACAAACACCGATTAGGCAACTTAGTTTGAGCGATACTATCCGTAAACAGAAGATAGTGGCACCTTTTGTTATCTTATTTTACTGTCTAATTCTTAAAGGTGGTATTTTCGATGGTTGGGGAGGTTGGTATTATGCATTTCAACGTGTTTTGGCTGAAATAATTCTCGCTATTCGCCTAATTGAAATCGAGAGACGTTACATGTAACGTCTCTACATTTTTACATTTTTTTAAATTACGAATGGCGCCTAGCAACACACATTAACGACAGCGCTGCTTCTGGTGTATCTGGGTCGATATACGATAGTCGTTGAGCTAAACGACATTTGTCAAAAGATTTACCATAATCCCCTTGTAAAGCTTTTTCACCTACCATATGGCTATGGGGATATATTTGAACTTCAAATCCAAGCGGTTCGAGTATATCACGGTAAAACTCTGGTGTTGTACCATCACCCGGTTTATGGTGTACTTCTGTACCTGTACTCCAAAATTGCTCGCTAGGTGTCGAATGTCCACCTCGTTTAATAAAACGATAAAACGGTAAACGCATTTGCCACAGTAATAAACCCAAACCCCGAAACTGATAAGCAGTTAGTTGCGGGTCGTGGTCGGTTATTAACAGTCCACCAGGACGAACTAAACGCGAAGCTTCTGCTAAAACTTTCCCCATATCATCACAATGATGTAGGCAAGCATTAAGCATCACAATATCGGCAAATTCGGAAATTAAGGGTAAATGATGTGCATCTGCTAAAACAGGAGTGTAACCTATTTGTTGAGCTATCCTTAAGGCGCCAAGCGATATATCTACACCAATTAATAAGCTTGGTTTTCCACAATATTTTTTTAAAGAAGCATAAATATTACCTGGACCACACCCAATGTCAACAACTATCTTACCATCCCAATACTTAATGACTGCCTGCCAAAGTTCTATAAACTTCTCATCTCGATGACAAGCGTCAAAATAATTCTTTGCCCACTCTGGATGCCCAAAGTAATAACTATTCGCTTCCATTGCTGGTGTCATGCGGGGAATTTTACAAATTAAAATGTCTTCTTCCCATGCTTCAACTTCATTTTGGCTAGACAAATAACTTAATATCTTCTGTGATGATTGATTTAACATACTATTCCACTATATATTGCTGAATAAATCTATTCTTCAAAAGATATATGGTCATCTTGATTTGCAAAGATATGATGTAAATATTCTGGTATTTTACACTATTGTCTTCAAAAATCAAACAAATTGACGATATTACATAAAATTAAATTTTTACAGAATATTTTGTTGTTCATATTGCCATTTTTTAATCAATGTGCAATATTTAAGTATATAGATGCTGTTTTTTAAGTTTTTAGTATCCTGACTTTGTGAAAAAAATTAGGTAGTGCGTATTTTTAAGAATATAACTTATATCAAATTATTATATTTATTTTATATATCAAATAATGTATATCATAATTCTTTTAGCAGAAGTTTATCTAAAAATGTAAAGAACTATACATGGGTTTACAAAAAATAAATTTATAACTTTTCGGATTCTAGAAGGCGAAATAGAAAAGATTATCAAGTAGCAAAACTAAATTTTAAAAAGATGGCAACGAATAATTCTTATTTAGTAGAAAGAAAAAAATTGGCTGAAGTGATTGCCAGTAAATTGGAAGCTGCAAAAGACACTATTTGCAAAGAATTTAATACTCAAAACAGAATTAATAGTTGTTACATTGATAATTTACTAGATGAGGCTGATGTAAAGTTTATATATGAAGCTTTTCCCCAAAAGCAAGATATGTTACTTCTAAAAGATTTACGAGAATACAAATATGTAGGAATTCAAATAAATAAGTTTAATCCGATTATATCAGAAATTGTTTATGCTTTCCAACATCCCAAAGTAGTAAAAATTGTTTCTGAAATTACTAAAATTGAGCAGTTATTTCCCGATGAGTATCTTTATGCAGGTGGTATTAGCTTGATGGATAATGGTTGTTTTTTAAATCCCCATCTCGATAATTCTCATGACAAAGACCGGGATAAATACCGTGTTTTAAATCTTTTGTATTACGTCTCTCCCCACTGGCAAGAGGAATACGGGGGAAATTTAGAACTTTGGGATAATGGGTTAAAAGACAAATGTCGTACAATTCATAGTAAGTTTAACCGATTAGTGATTATGGCGACAAACAAAAAATCCTTACATTCGGTTAGTAAAATTAATCATCAAGGTCAACGCTGCTGTGTATCTAATTATTATTTTTCCAATCAACCCGTCGAAAATAATGAATACTTTCATATTACCTCTTTTCGCGGGCGCCCGGAGCAAAAGTTTAGAGATTTGATATTACAAGGAGATGCTATCCTACGTAATGGTATTCGTAAAGTGTTTAAACATGGAATCAAAAAGTCTCATTATTATCGAAAATGATACATGCTTATCACTTATTCAAGAGATACTGGCGCCTATTTATAATTTCTTTAATTCTCACCCTTATACTCATCATTCCAGTTAAAATAACAATCGCAATGCACCAAGCACCGCACCCTCAAGCTTTCTTAGTTCTGGGTGGTGAACCGAAACGCGAAGAAGTAACTGCTGAAATCGCACGTTGGTTTCCGAATTTTCATATTTGGGTGTCTTCTGGTCCCAATCCTTTAGAAACTAAAAAAATATTTCAAACTGCGGGTGTTCACTTAACTCAATTACATATCGATCAACGCGCGGTTGATACTGTGACTAATTTTACGACTTTAGTAAATGACTTCCAACAAGCTAAAATTCAACATCTATATTTAATTACCAGTGATTATCACATGAAGAGAGCTTCTTGTATTGGTACTTTTGTGCTTGGAAGTCGAGGTATTGTTTTTACTCCTGTTTCCGTTCATTCAAATTTACCTCTTTTTCCAGAGTCCAAGCTTCGTACTGTTCGAGATATTTTTCGGTCGATACTGTGGATTGTTACTGGACAAACCGGAGCAAGCTATTAAATGTTTTAATATAAATTAATTTTATGCGTTTAGACCAATATACTATCGGTACTTATACACCTGGGGCGCCTTTATGGAAGCAAATTTTATGGTACTTGGTCGGTTCTCCTTTGGTGGAATGCCATTGGTTGCCAATATCTAATATTAAGGTTGGGATACTTCGATTATTTGGAGCGCAAATTGGACAACTAGTTCGGATTAAACCTGGAGTCAAAGTCAAGTTCCCTTGGCGCCTAACTGTTGGCAATTATGTTTGGATTGGTGAAGATTGCTGGATTGATAATCTTGCTCACGTGCAGATCGAAAATAATGTTTGTTTGTCTCAAGGTGTGTACTTATGTACTGGAAACCACGATTGGAGCGACGCTGACTTTAAATTATCTGTAGCTCCTATTTATATTCAAGAAAGTAGTTGGATTGCCGCTAAATCGATGGTTGGTCCAGGTGTGACTATTGGTAAGGGTGCTGTGTTGACTTTGGGTAGCGTTACAACTCATTCCCTAGAATCAATGACTATATATTCTGGCAATCCCGCACAACCTGTTAAACAACGAAAATGTAGGGTGCGTGAAAGCTATTACAATCAATCAATGTAACGTAATATTAAAGTGCTTTCACGCACCGACCCACGTAATAAGCAGGTGCGTGACGTTACACGTCTTGTTATTACGCTCTATTTTTTCGTAGCGTCACACACCCTACAAATAATACAAAATTTTGATAGTGTCTTGACGAAGAAAATTGATGTATAATCATACAAGAATTTACATAGCTAATTGTAAAAAATAATTATACTAAAATTTTTCTGATTGTCAATAGTTATAATAGGTTACTGAAATCTTGGTGTTTAATGATGCTTGAATCTATACCTTTTTTTCTTGCCTGCGCGGTATTATTGAGCGTCCTATGCTTGAAAAGCCCTGTGCTGCTGTTTTGTTTGCTCGCAGGTAGCTTAATTTCAGTAATTTTGCATCAAATTGGGTGTTCCTGCAATTTACCCAGGCGCCAAGTTATATTTTTACAGGTTGTTGCAGTGAGTGTAATTTTGGTTTGCTTTTGGTTAGACTATTTCGCAGACCCCGCTCAAGCTCAGTTCTTTAAACGCGCGGAGGATTTTTTCAGAAATAACTTAACACAAAGTAACACAAGCACTACTAATGTCGCTGGTACGCAGGCGGCAATTAGTTTGATTTTTAACGTGATTCGCGCGTTATATTTACTGTATATAGCAATATCTCTAATTGGTGTAATTAACGCTGTTCGTAGGGATGATGACTGGCAAAATGTAGCTAGAACACCCTTACTGGTTGTAATAGCTGTGACAATTGCGGATGTACTTACAGGTTTTGTAATTGGTAGTTAATGAGTCAAGATAAAGATAAGGATTTTCGTCCAGTTAATAGAATACTCGGTAGTCAACCTTCATTAGGTCCCATACCTGCCGACCAGGTTCTTCCTTGGACGATTATTGCTTTAGCTTCTTATTTTATTGTCAACGGCATTTTTGGAGGTTTATTCCAAGATGAATTTCAAAAATGGTTATGGACGGCATTAATTACTACATGGGGTGTTGCTACTTGGTGGATACTCACAGGTGGTCGAAGTTGGCGCTTTTTGAGTAAATTTATCGGTGTTCCGACTTGGACGAGAGGATTTGCACGTTATCAAAGCATCCTAAGACATCATGAAGGAAAAAATCGGAAAGCAAAGCGTCGAAGGAACAGGAAGTGAAAGATTAACTCCGTTTGAGGATGCGCTCTCTTTGGCTACAATGTTGCGTGTTTCACTAGGTGGACGTGACATTGGCGCCTATATTTTGACGCAAGGTACTCAAAAGGATAGATTATGCTTTGTTTTTGGTTTTGAGTGTCGTGGTGTTCACACGACTTTGAGAACGGAACAAATCGACCAAATCATGAGTAATATTGAAGCTGGTTTAAAGGATATCCCTGTAAACGAGCAAATTACTTTTCACCTTGGTTCGTTTAGTTCAGATGCTCAACGACAGCAAGAACTCGCGTCTCTAATTAAAAATGTACCCTCAAAAGATATAAAATATTTACTGCTCGCAGAACGCGCGCGCATTCAGGAACTAACGACTCAGGGTGTTCGCAAGCCAAAATTCTTGCGAATTTACGTTACTTATACAGTTGAAAGTAATTCCACTAATACAAATGATTGGATAGAACGGATTTTAGCCAAAGCTGAATTATTCTGGCTGAAATTCAAGGGAGAAGTCGCAGAAGTTGAAAATCAAAGACTTGAGACCATTATTAACGACGCTTTCCAAGGTTTTTGTCGCTGGGAGCAAGTATTAGCCAACAAAATGACACTCGATGTTCAACCTTTAAACACCGAGCAACTTTGGAGTGAAATTTGGCGCCGTTTTAATAATCATCCACCCATCCCCATCCCTCAGTTGCTTACATTCGATGAAAATGGACTCCACGAAGAAGCTTATTCCGATTTAGTAAGTACTAAGTTACTATTAGACAACCTTCATAGTACAACACTATTAATAAAGTCAAGTATACCCTGTGCAGACCGTCGTTGGATTAATGTAAAAGATAATTATGTAGGCGCCTTGACGTTTTTAGAGAAACCGGGTAGCTGGCAAAATAAAACCGCGCAGTTACGGTATTTGTGGGAATTATTAGCGCGCGAGACGGTTGTAGACACAGAAGTATTTTGCCAACTAACTGCGGCAAACCCTGCTTTGGTCAAAACAACTTTACAGCGAGTCTTGAAGCAGTCGAATATGACAGCTTTAATGGCTCAAGAAAAAAGTAAAACGATTGACGTTAATGCTCAGTTAAAGTTAAGGAAATCAGTAGCAGCACAAGAACAATTATACGAAGGCGCCGTACCAATTTACGCAGGAGTCGTTATTTTTGTTCATCGTCCTACTGTTGAACAGCTAGACGAAGCGACGAGATATATAGAAAATTGCTTTCAACGTCCAGCGGAGGTAATTCGAGAAACTCAGTACACTTGGAAAATATGGTTACAAAGTTTACCTATAGTATGGGAAAAACTATTAGCAAAACCTTTTAATCGGCGCCAATTATATTTAACCAGCGAAGTCCCTGGTTTGATGCCCTTAGTACTAACCAAACCTAGTGACAAGTACGGGTTTGAGTTGATAGCAGAAGAAGGTGGCACACCGATACATTTAGACTTATTTAACGAGCATAAGAATTTAGCTTTATTTGCCACAACGCGCGCGGGTAAATCAGTATTAGTATCAGGGATATTAACACAGGCATTAGCACATAATATACCAGTAGTTGCGTTAGACTTTCCTAAACCAGATGGAACATCAACGTTTACCGACTATACACAGTTTATAGAAGGAGGCGCCTATTTTGACATATCCAAGCAATCGAATAACTTATTTGAACAGCCAGACCTGCGGTCGTTATCCCCAGAAGAACAACGCGACCGTCAGCTAGATTATACAGCTTTCCTCGAATCAGCACTCATGACAATGGTATTAGGCGCCGAAACCCATAACCCATTGCTATCACAAACAGTGCGTTCGTTATTAAATATTGCATTAACAGCATTCTTTGCCGACGAGGGGATCAAACAAAGATATAAAACAGCAATGGAAGGAGGGTTTGGGAGTATAGCTTGGCAAAAAACTCCAACCTTGCAAGATTTTCTATACTTTTGTTCCCCTGAACATTTACAACTAGACGCAATGAGTCAGCGAGTAGAAGATGCACTTAGTCAAATTCGTTTGCGTTTGCGGTTTTGGTTATCGAGTCGAGTCGGACAAGCAATATCAGCACCATCCAGTTTCCCTACCGATGCTCAACTTTTAGTATTTGCTTTAAGAAATTTATCAGATAGTGAAGACGCGGCAATATTATCATTGAGTGCATACTCAGCAGCATTACGTCGTGCGCTTAGTAACCCAGCATCGATATTTTTCATCGACGAGGCGCCAATCTTGTTTGAATTCGAGCAAATCGCGAACCTTGTTGGTAGAATATGTGCTAACGGCGCCAAAGCTGGGATACGTGTAATTTTATCGGCACAAGACCCTGATACCATCGCCAAATCAAAAGCTGCATCTAAGATATTACAAAATTTAACAACAAGACTGGTTGGACGTATTCAACCCGTTGCTATAGATAGTTTTGTAGATATATTAAAATATCCGCGCGAAATTATCTCACGCAACGCATCAGAAAGCTTTTTTCCAAGAAAAGAAGGAGTATATAGCCAATGGTTACTAGATAATAACGGTATTTATACCTTTTGCCGTTACTACCCAGGATACGAACAACTCGCTGTAGTGGCAAATAATCCTAATGAGCAAAACGCGCGGAACATTATTATGAAGAAATATCCTGATAAATACGAAGCTATATCTAAATTTGCTCATCAATTAATTACGTCCTTACGTAAAACTTCTTAACACCTTTGCGACCTTCGCGTGCTTTGCGGTTTAATTAATCGAACCGCAAAGTACGCAAAGTACGCAAAGAAAAAAATGATTATTATATGAAAAAATTCTTTATCTTTGTTACTTTTGTATCTTGTCTCGCCATTTTACCAGCAACTGCACAACTGGGAAAAGTATGGACGGACTTTCAATCTTACTCAACAGACTTACAAAACCATCTTAGAAATAACTTAGATGAGCTAAAACCGTTACAAATTTCAGGACAAAGTGCAATAACTGGCGCCACAGGAGAACTCAATATCCCTAACCCAATAGGCGCCGGAGAAATTCTTAGTAACGATATCAATATAAACTTATTGTCGAGTAGCTATGAAACAAACCCGTTAATCAACTCAAGAATTTTTGGCAATGAAATGAACCGTTTAATATTTCGCAGTTCTGCCGCTGGGGTATTAGGAAACAACGGACAAATACGAACAAAAATCAAACTCCAAGACATCGAAACAGAATTAAAAAATCTTGACGCATTTACCCAAGAAGCAGACGAAAATAACCAAAATTTTATCAACGATATTAATAGCCGAATTAATCAAATTACTGGTAATACTTTTAACGATATTTCACTTTTCGGAACCTTACGAAATCTCATTAACCAATCTAACTTAATGCTACAGCAAATTAGAATACAGCGTTACCAGTCAGAAATCATCGCCGAAACACTCGCACAAACAGTTCATGAAAATCAGCTTTTACAATACTCCAACTTAAACCTTGCTAGTATTGCCCAAGAGATGGAAGACACAAACCGCGCGCGTCGGGTAGACAACTCAACTGAAGCAGCGCGACTTTTGCGTACTACTTCTCAAACTGACTTATTCGGTCGCAAACCTTGATGATATGATGATTTTTATTGCCCAAATCGGTGTAGATAATGTAATTGGTAGCGGCGCCACTACATCAAAAAGTATCGCCGATGCATGGGATAAGCAGTGGTTAGATTTATTACAAAGTAGTACTGGTAGTTTTTACGGAGCATTAACAAATTTAGGTATATTTTTTGCAGTAGGAACATTATTATTTTTTATGTTCCAATGGCTCAAAGATTTGATATATAGTGATTATTCGCGACCTATATCAGCTTTGATATGGCCGTTTATTATCGTATTATTACTGACGAATACGGGAAATGGGAGTCCGTTATCTAACTTGACGTTAAGTGTAAGGAATTTACTCAACACAGTTAACCAGCAAATTATTACAACAGCAGACGCGAATAAAGTATATCAGCAAGCTTTGAACATGAGTACTGCTGAAGAAATAGCGGGTTCTTTGCTACGTCCATGTGGGTCACTTCTGGGAGAACAACAAAGTCAATGCTTAGTCAAAGCAAGTGAAAAAGCTAGCTTACTGTGGCAAGAATATCGGAATTTATACGGTAATCAAATTTGGATAGACCGTTTGGAAACAAAGGTAACTCAAATTGCTTATAATACAGGCAGTGTATCAGAAAGTACCTTTAATGCATTACTTGGTTCGACAGTGCAAACGATTATTAAAAACTTTTTTGTTTCGTTACAGTATGCGTTTCAGAATCTTATCGAAGCTACGATGTTGTTAGTAGCTGCTTTAGGCCCACTCGCAGTCGGAGGTTCTTTATTGCCAATTGCTGGGAAACCAATCTACGCATGGTTAACGGGGTTTTTATGTTTAGGGATTTCTAAAATATCTTTTAATATAATCGCCATATTAACAGCCGCAGTTATTGTCAATGGCCCCGGACAAGATGCAAGTACTGACCCTGACTTGATGTGGTTTATGATTTTTCTTGGCTTATTGGCGCCTATCGTTTCTTTAGTTATAGCAGGTGCAGGAGGGTTTGCGATATTTAACGCCATTAGCTATACGGGTGCATTAGTTCGAGATAGAGTTTAGCAAAGGTGTGAAACATGGTTCGTTTACTCGAAAAGAAAAAAGCTAAAACAAGTGTTCTAACCATTTTTGCGTTTACGACTTTTGGGTTACACCTATTAGCTTTGTTTGTACTAGTGTTACAAGGTCTGAATATTCATCAGATGAGTTTACACAAACCTCCCAACTTTGTGCAAATGATAGACGGGAAGACAGTGGATATAAACAAGTCTAACTTAGAACCGGAACCTGAGACAATACGTCAGTTTGTGAACAAAAGCATGACGCTAATGTTTAACTGGTCGGGGAAGTTACCACCACTGTCTATCGATGAAGCAACACAACCGAAACCAGACGGGGGTATATTAGTACCAACAGGAAAGGGGAGTCAAAAAATTAGTACAACTAGTTGGGTTGCAGGGTTTGCGTTATCTGAAGATTTTCGTAAGGGGTTTTTGGCAACAATAGCTTCCATGACACCACCCGAAGTTTTTTTGAATAATTCTAATCAAATTTCATCACAGTTAGCTGTAAAAAGGATATATCCTCCAAAAAAGATTGCTCCTGGTAAGTGGAAAGTTGGGATGGTGGCAGATTTAATTCAAAAAAAACAATCAAATAACCGTAGTATTATAACTCCGTTTAATAAAGATTTTTTAGTGCGTTCGGTAGATTCTTTTGGGTATCCGCAAAGTATGAAAACGGATTTACAAAAAGCTATTTATAATGTGCGCGCGGATAAGTTGGAGATTTATGAAATTAGAAATTTATGTTTGGTGGATGAGTATAGTGGTTTGAGTCAAGGTAATTGCGGTAATTTGAGAAATGACCAGAGGTTTATTAAATAGATTAAACCACAAAGGACACAAAGTACACAAAGGAAGAGTTAGAGGTGATGAAAGCTGAGAGTAAGAGAAGTAGTTTTTTGCCGTTGTTTACTGTAGCGACGTTTGGGTTACATTTGTTTACGTTTTTGGTGTTGACGTTTCACTGGTCGATGTTGCAGCAGTTACAGAAACGCTTAACTCCTCAAAGTTTGGTGCAGTTAATAGATGGACGCGCGATAAGTGTAGACCCAAAACCTGATATGGAGAGATATCCGGAGACGATAAGACGGTTTGTGGGTGAAACGATGACTTTAATGCTTACTTGGTCGCAGCAACAACAACCACGCACGGTTTGGGAAACTAGTTCTGTTTTAGTCACTGATAATTTAAAGCCAAAGTTAGAATCAATAATTAGTCCCACACAAACTTTGAGTCAAGGAACCGAAAACGTCTTAGTTATTCAAACCATTAGTCAACCTACTAAAATCAGTGAGGGTAGATGGAAAGTTGAAATAGTCGCAAACCAAATAATTTTTACAAACTCTGATAAATTAGGAAAAACAGTACCCTTTAATAAACAAATTCTAGTACAAGCAGTAGAGGCGCCTAACTTTGCCTCACTACCAAACTTACCAGTTCCCTTAAATATAGCAGTATCCCGTCTTGGAGAAGCAAGACTCCAAATATATAACGTTTGTGACATTAAAGATAAAAACTGCTCGTGAGGTGCGTCAAAGCAGATCAATTTTTCTTTTTATTGAAGATTGTAATAGCTTTGACGCACCCTACCCTCTCTCTGCCCCCTGCGCCTCTGTGGTAAAGTAAAAAAGGTATTAAATTATATGAATAAACTACCAACTACCCCCGATACCGAAGACTGGGAAAAACGAATGGCAAAGTTAGTAGGACTAGAAACAACGCATCCTACCAACAACCAACCACAAAACATCAGTACTCCAGAACCCCAAGAAGTACAAACCAAACAACCATTATCCTCAAGTCCCTTTGCAAAACTGGGTTTAGTCGGCGCCGCGACGTTTGCTATAGTTTTAGTAGCGGGTGTATTTCTATCACAATTAATGAATCCTGGCAATCAAAAACAGAAAGTAAATACCATCACCGCACAACCGCAACCGACACTTCAACCATCTCCATCAACCGACTCAGAAATTGAAAACCTAAAAACAAAACTAGCATTAACCGAACAAGCACAAGCAGTCAGAGCAGCACAACAGCAACTCAGAAACCCCATACCAGTATCTCCTAAATCCACACCTCAAACAATAGTAAGAACACAAATAAGAACACAACCACCCGTCACCAACCGAGTCCGGGTAGCATATTCAGATACACCTCGAACAAATAACTATACTCCACCCTTCATACAACCACGACCACAATTACGACCACAACCACAACCAGAACGTGTACGCATTGTTACAGTAACAGTACCTGCAAAACCCCAACCAATAGTAAAACCAACTACAGCAACTATTCAACCAACACCGCAAATAACAGCAAACTCATTAGAAGATTTAGTTAAGCTAGCTGAGTTAAACGATTACTACAAAAAAGATTCAGTTGCTAGTAATACTCCTGTTATTCAACCTACACCTACATTACCAGTGATACCAGTTACTCCCACTCCAACCCCGAAACCAGCAATAATATCCACTCCTGCACCAATTATTGCATCACCACCTATACCAACGCCCACACCAACACCCACACCAAAGGCGCCGTCAGTAGCGGTAGGTAGTTCAGCAAAAGCAGTATTTGCAACTGCCTTATTTGGAGAAAGCACCCGTAGTAGTAGTAACAACAACAGCGCAAACGAAACAGGAAAACCAGTATTTGTAGTGCGCTTAAAAGAACCACTCAAATCTACAGACGGAAAAATAGCTTTACCAGTTAACACAGAACTATTAGCAGAAATTCGTTCAATTAACGAACAAGGTTTAGTTCAACTTAACGTCACCAAACTAGTAACTCGTAATAGTAATAGCTTATCAGAAAAAACTTTACCCGAAAATGCAATGATGATTCGCGCGCGTGAAGGTAAACCACTTATAGCAAACCAATATTCTACCAAAGGAGGGTCAGTAGCTTGGATGGACACACAACTATTTGTATTAGGAGGTATTGGCAAAGCAGCAGAATTAATTAACCGTAATGAATCTCAAATTAGCGTAAGCGCTGGTAGTACTACAGTTACGAATAATGGCAATAAACGCAATATATTAGCAGGTGTCGCCGAAGGGGGTATAACTACAATAGTTCCTCAATTAGCCCAACGCAACAACCAAGCGATTTCACAAATGATGAATCAACGCACTAATATATGGTTTTTACCTGCTGGAAAAGAAGTTGAAGTGTACATAAATCAAACTATGCAATTTTAATATATGTTTTTTCTACAAACCTAAACAATAGCAGCAATTTGGGAATTAATGCAGAGCATACCGTTATTGATTTGGGAGCAGGTACAGGAAACTTTGCATAGTACTTTTACATGGATTATTGAAGGAATGTTAACGAGAGCAGATTTTGAAATTGTGGAGGCAAATTGTAATGCAGCAACTTATGCTGAGTATTTGTGCATTAAAACAGCTTGCTGATTGTAATTTTGTGTATATCTATTTACCACAGAGACACAGAGAACACACAGGAAAGATTTGTTAATGAACACTATTTTGGGTTAAGTGATTGCTTTGCTTGTTTTGTAATGGTTTAATATTATTATCCCCATAATTAATAATTTTCACCTATAATTAGTTCTAAGGTATTTATGAGACACGTAGATGTAGAGACGCGAGAAACATCGCGTCTCTACAACGCATGATTGGAGAAACAGTTTACAAAGTTTAAATTGTAACTAAGTATTTAAAAAAATGGGGAATTTCTCTAAGTTTTCTTCTGACCGTGACCACAGCAAGAACTCTGAAAAATATAGCGAACCTGTAGCTTTACCTTGGTCTGAAGAGGCTGGTGATGATTGGAGTTTTCGCGACTTTCTAGGTATTATACGGCGCCGTTTACTAGTTGTGGTTGGGGTGGGAACGATTGTCATGGGGATAACCGTTAACTCAACGGTAAACCAGAAAAAAGAGTATGAAAGTAGTTTTAGGTTGTTAGTGGAATCAGTAGACGATAGCAAGGTGCTTGATATTACTAAAGACCAAAGTTCAACTTCTAAAACGAGTTTAGATTACGAAAGTCAAATACAGGTTCTTAAAAGTCCTGATTTATTGAGTGATGTGGTTCAGAAATTACGAAAGTCTTATCCAGAAATTGACTATCTAACGTTGATTAACTCCCTAACAGTCGTTCGTTTGGGTGAAACTAAGATTATTGAAGTACGGTATCGAGGTGAAAATCCGGCAAAAGTTCATGATGTTGCCAAGACTATTTCTCAAGATTACTTGAAGTATAGTTTGCAGAAACGACAAACGAAACTGCGTCAGGGAATTACCTTTGTTGAAAGAGAACTTCCTTCTGCACAAAGACGAGTCGATGCAATTCAACGAGATTTACAGTTTTTTAAACAAAGAAACAATTTTATAGACCCAGAAACTCAAGCGCAGCAAATTACAACTCAGCTTAGTTCCTTATCGCAACAGCGACTCACTGTTAATCAACAGTTAGCACAAGCGCGCGCAAGTGCATCTGAATTAACTGGGAATAACGGTCAGTTAGCTGCGTTGAACGATGCAACTGTTTACCAGCAGTTGCTTGTGCAAGTGCGTCAGTTGGAAGCACAAATAGCTGCGGAACTCGCGCGTTTGCAAGAAGATAGTCCGACTATTCGCACGTTGAGAGAGAAAAGGGATAATTTATTACCTTTATTAAATAGAGAAGCACAGCGGATTACAGATGTAAAGGTTGCACAAGCAGCTACGCAACTGCAAACGTTACAGATGCAGAGCGAAGAACTTGCTAAAGCTGAAAAAAAACTCGAAGAACAGCGTAACCAGTTACCTGTACTCGCGCGACAGTATACCGAATTGCAGCGAAAATTACAGGTTGCTACCGATAGTTTAAATCGTTTTCTGACGACCCGCGAAACTTTACAAATCCAAATCGCACAGACTGAGTTACCTTGGCAGTTAATTCAACCAGCAAGTCAACCAGAGTCTCCAGCATCAGATACGAAGCGTGCTTTAATTATGGGGTTGCTTGGTAGTATCGCAGCAGGAGCCGGCGCCGCAATATTATTAGACAAGCTCGACAATACATATCATACAGTGGCATCGCTCAAGGAAGCAGTCAAGCTACCCTTGGTAGGTACTATTCCATTCGAGAGACAACTCTTTAGCGAACAAAATCGTACAAATAAACAAACAAGTTCAACAATCCAAACAATAAACTCACAGCATCCGAGTATTCCAGAATTAAACATCGCGCGCGTATCAGATTATGGTAACTATTCCGAAAAGTTTTTAGAAGCTTTACGAGTACTATATACAAACATTCAGTTTCTTGGTTCCGACCGTCCTATTCGTTCGATAGTAGTAAGTTCCGCAATGTCTTCTGATGGTAAATCAGTAATTGCCTTTCATCTTGCCAAAATTGCCGCAGCAATGGGTCAAAGTGTACTGCTAGTCGATGCAAATCTACGTCAACCTACTATTCATACGCTTTCTAACCTCAATAATTTATGGGGACTAACTAACCTTATTTCAACCAACTCCCCTATCAAAGAAGTAATTCGACCCTACCCGCAAATCAAAGAACTATCTATTATTACCTCTGGCCCAACACCCCCAGACCCCATCAAACTACTATCTTCCGAAAAGATGAAGCGACTCATGGCAGAGTTTCAAGAACTGTTCGACATAGTAATTTATGACACGCCTCACTTAGATGAACTTGCTGATGCTAGTTTGTTGGCGCCTTCAACAAATGGAATTTTACTTGCCGTGAGAATGGGTAAAACTGAAACATCACAACTAAAACGCGCCTTAGATAACCTCAAACTTTCTCGGATAAACATTCTAGGTGTCGTTAGCAATGCTCAGAAAAGAAGTTAATCTATATACTATTGGTCTGTGTCATTAATTTTGGTGTGTTGCTATAGATTTTGATCCCCCCTAGCCCCCCTTAATAAGGGGGGAATAAGAGCAGTTTTAAGCCCCCCTTATTAAGGGGGGTTGGGGGGATTTGATTCTACAACTCCCCAAAACTATTGACACGGACTACTATGTCGTTAAATTATCTATAGTACTGGATTACTCAGTATTCTTTCCTTTGTTGGTCAATCCTTCTTGAAAGGGTTGCAATTTGTGAATGAAATCTGTAAAAATGAGAAGAATATGAAAAACCTCTAGTAATTTACAAATGGCGCTCGTGAAACTTGACACCCCAACCAGCTTAACTGAACCAATTCTGTCGGAGAACGACTTCGGCGCCGCAACTGGCATTGCCACTATTGAAACACTACAGTCAATCCCAGAAAAGGCGCCTTGTAAGAAGGAGTCATTGTGGGTAACTTTCACTACAACATTTGTAACGATATTTTTAGCTGAGATAGGCGACAAGACTCAGTTATCAACGCTGTTGATGAGCGCTGAGTCCCACTCCCCAGTAGTAGTATTTCTGGGTTCAGCAGCAGCATTAATTACCACAAGCTTATTAGGGGTACTGTTAGGTAGTTGGATGGCAAGCAAGTTTTCACAAAAAACAGTGGAAAAATCAGCAGGAGTAATGTTAATGGTGATTTCCGTGATGTTATTTTGGGATGTTTTCGTAGGTTAATTTACCCCTTACCCGTTACTAATTATGAACTGGCACCTTTTAGGAATAAGCTTTATTACAGTATTTTTATCAGAGTTAGGCGACAAAAGTCAGCTAGCAGCAATTGCACTATCTGGACGTTGCCAATCCCCGCGCGCTGTATTCTTCGGTACTGCTGCTGCACTGCTATTAACTAGTTTACTGGGCGCCTTAGCAGGAGGTGCAGTTGCACAAGTTTTACCAACAAGATTACTCAAAGGTATTGCAGCAGTAGGATTTGCAATTCTTGCAGTGCGTTTATTATTTTTCAATAATGAAGAAGTTGACGAGTCGCAAGAAGAAACAGCTTAAAAAAATGTAACATTATTCATCTAAAAACAAGCTGTAGTCAACGTGGAACATTTTCCCTAGAACTGAAGCTTGTTGTAGATTTATATCTAAATTACCACTGAGAACTTTACCAACAGTTTCAGAGGAACCAAATACGTCTACTAAAGCAACATCTGTTGCATTCTGTGCTTCCATCAAATGAATTAACCGAGAACGTGGTGTAGAACAGTTCAACTGATAATTTTTATCTTCAAAATTTTCAATTAACTTTACAAGTAATTCTAAGAGAGTTTTTTCTCTGGAGTTAAATGTTTACGCGATAACATTTCCTCTACAATCTTTAGAAACTCTTCATTTTCTTGTTCTGTCTTTATAATTCGAGGTTGATACTGTGACATTTCGCGTGAATAATATGATTGTAGAGACTAAACATGTTTAGTCTCTACATAAATGTCGCTATGTCGTTATGATTTCAAACCTACACTAAACCTTTCTGGCGCCAAGACCATCCAAATATCAAGCCAATTGCTGTCAGCTTGAATAATTCAAAACTCCAGTATAAACCATGTAGTAAATTCATGGATGCTGGGACTTCAGATGCTTTGTCAAACAAGTTTAAGTTTATTCCTGTGGCACACATTTGTGGTGTTAAGAAATATGTAAACACAAAGGATATACTTAAGAGGGCAACGGCTAAAGCTGCTACACCACTGTACCAACGTAATTGAGTCTTTGATAAAACCAGAATACCAGTTAGAACTATACCAGCAGATAATAATTCAATGCGGTTGAAACTCCAAAAAATGGAGTAACCTGCAGAAGCGAAATTATCTAGGCTCATCATCCCTGAAAAGTACATACTAGGCATAATTACCCAGTCGAGGAAAAGGCTAGCACTTAGCCAGAAGCCTAGAGTTAATGTTAACACTGTGTGCCAAACAGGGCGTTTGAATTCAACGTTGGAAATAGCACTCATAGGAATAATTGCCTGTATATATATTTATAGTGTGTATTATAAAAAGTAACTTTGACAACAGATGGCAATTATCCTTAACAAATTGGTTGAATTTTACTAAGTATTTACGCTTATTTAGTGTCTATAACCCTTACTATGTAAGTAATTTGCTTTGACTAAGAATTATTAAGCTAATTGCGTGAATTAACACGAATACTTACTATTAAATCATTTTGGTGTACGTGCGCACGCTTAGAGTCATTGGTAAACCATTTTTAGGGCGGGTATTGAAATTGAAGAATAACTGCAATTTATAATCAGAAGGTGCCGTTAAAGGTTTATGAAACTTCTTAGCTTGTTTCTGCAAAACTTGCTGGCAGTGCCGACCCTACGTAATCAATTTTGGAATTGCTCCTTCGATACCTTCAACGTACCAGTTCATTGCTAATTGTGCTTTATCATCGAGGACTTTGCCTTTAGGAACTCGCACAACTCCATTTTGGTCTTTGACTGGACCATCGAAAGGATGTGCAGTTCCTTGAATGATTTCATCACGCTTTTGATTAATTAAGTTTTGTATATCATTTGCAATTACTGGGTTCATCGGTGATAGGTCAACCATTCCTTTTCCAATACCATCCCAAATATCCCCTGGTTTCCATGTTTTGTCTATTACTGCTGTGGCTCTTTCGGTATAATATTTACCCCATTGATTAATCGCCGATGTTAAATGAGCTTTTGGTGCAAACTTACTCATATCGCTGTTGTAACCAAATGCATAAATTCCCTTTTCCTCGGCAAATTGAACTACTGCTGCTGAGTCTGTATGTTGTGCTAATATATCGGCGCCTAAGTTAACTAAAGTTTGTGCAGCTTCCCGTTCTTTTGTTGGGTCGTTCCAAGTATTTACCCACACTACCCGCACTTTGCCTTTAGGGTTTGTTAATCTTAGACCTTGAGTAAATGCACCAATACCGCGTATAACTTCTGGTATCGGAGAGGCGCCAATAAAACCGATGATATTTGATTTAGTCATTTTACCAGCAATCATCCCGGTTAAATATCGCGCTTCTTCAAAGCGACCTAAATAAGTACCGACGTTTGCCGCGCGTTCATATCCGGTACAATTTTCAAAAGCGACTTGAGGAAAATCTTTGGCAACTTGAATTGTTGAATTCATATAGCCAAACGAAGTTGTAAAAATCAACTGATGACCATCAAGCGCTAATTGTCTAATCACCCTAAGAGCTTCCGCATCTTCGTTAACATTATCCACAAAAGTCGTTTTGACCTTATCTTTCAGACTTGCCTCCATCTGTTGACGTCCCAAGTCATGGGAGTAAGTCCATCCCACATCCCCCACAGTTCCAACATAAACAAATCCGACTTTTAACGGTTGATTAGCGACTGGTGAAGCTGATACTGTTGGTTCCGAAGTTATACTTTTACGGGAGCAGCTAGTAAACGTCATCCCAGCACCCGTTAACGCTGTATTTTTGATAAATTTTATAAATTCCCGACGTTCCATATTAGCCAATAAGCAAAAATATAAATGTTTTTGCTTGATTGTAGCTTTTATGATGGTTGTTTACCGTAACGTGTACGCTTGCCATGCTTGCCAGAATATATATATAGATAAAACAGCAAGCAGTGTCCGAAACGCTAAACTAATGATGTGGTCGGGAAGCTTTGGCAGATAACGAGTACCGATTTGGGCGCCTATCAATCCACCAATACCCAATATTAGTCCTTCTATCCACAAAATATTACCTTTAACTGCATGTCCAATTGTCGCAGAAATAGCAGTAATTATAATTACACCCAAACTAGTTTGAACCGCAACCTTAATAGTTTCCCCTAGCAGTATAATTTGTAAAGGCACCATAATTACACCACCACCTACACCAAATAACCCTGCAAGTACTCCTGCTGCCCCTCCGGTAAAGATTATTGCTAAAAATTGGTTAAACTTGGGCTGCGTATTTAATTCATGATTCGCCATTTTTCTACGTAATTCTACTAAATAAATATTTAGTAAAAGTAATATACCAAACGCTATTAGTAAAATATACGATGGAATACGCGCGGCAAGTTCTACACCTAGTTGTGCAGTAATAACAGCAGGTAATCCTATGGATATAACACGCTTGAAGCTTAAATAGCCCATACGCCAATTTTGGATACTTCCAGTTAGGGCAGTAATAACAATAGAAAAACTGCTAGTAGCAATAGCTTGAAGCGGCGTATATCCTAATGCTACTTGCAAAGGTACTAAAACAGTACCGCCGCCAATACCCAAAAATCCAGCTAGAATTCCAGATACTAGACCACCGATAACGAGGAATAACAATTTTGATGTGAGCATAGAATGTGGGATGAAGTATCCTTACAATACATTTTTTGGCAAAATAGATTTTGGAAGCATCCCATGCACACCCTTTTGTGGACTATTCACAACCTGACTAATCCGAAAATTTACAGCCAAACTACACAAGACATACGCATCCTCGGCTGATATACCAACAAAGCGTTCAAGAAAATCAATCATCTTAGTAACAGCATTTTCTAAAGCTTCATCAAGGGTATTTCCAAAACCCATCGTTATGATATCAGTTGGTGTTTCTGCGATTGGCGCCGACAAATGCAAATCTTTACGCAGTTTCAGTGTAATAGTACCATTCATCGAAGTTTCTATTGCCGTGACATTAACTTCCCCATCACCTTGTGCAGAATGACCGTCACCTATCGAAAACAAAGCACCAGGTACAAACACAGGTAAAAAGATGCGGGCGCCAGCTTGAAGTTCTCGAATATCGATATTACCACCATAATATCCAGGTGGTATCGAAGAGCGGTGTTCATCTTGAGTTGCCACACCCAAAATGCCAAAAAAAGGTAAGAGAGGTATTTCAATACCCGACCCCTTCGGAAACTCAGCGATATTATTATCTAAATCTAAATCAATAAATCTTAGCGCAGGTTGTGTAAACTTTTGTGGCAAGGCGCCCCAACCACTGCGAATAGCATTAAAACCAACAGGCAAACGCGGAGAAATAGAGTGTAGTTCAACTTCTAACACATCTCCAGGTTCTGCACCTGTTACATAAATAGGCCCTGTTAGTAAATGTGGACCTTTCTCAATCTTACGCTCAGGCGCCAAATTTTGACAAATATCTAAAAATTCAGGAGTTACAAACGCTGGTGGCGCCTTATCATAGACATAAAACCCACTATAAGTCTCCACTTCCACAACATCACCCGAATCAACCACAAGCGCAGGCGGTAGTGAATGCGAAAAACCACCTAGATGCACAGTTTCCTTTGTAGCCTTTAAAATATGACAGACCATTTGAGAATAAATAATTTTGTATCTATTCTGACATAATAGGCACCCAAAAAATTAATTCTCCATCTTGTGGAGCGGGCATCCCTGCACGCCTTAAAGATTGAACGCCTATATAAGCACCAAATCATTTTCATTAACCAGCCATTATAACCTTACGCCTCTACAGCATGAAATATAATTTTTTCTTCAGACTGACGAAATTCTATATTGAATTTGTCAAATATGACTTCACGACCGAGTAATAGTTGGGCAGCACCTGTATCAGTTTGTAACCATGCTACAGGTGCAACAAATTGTTTTTCATTAATAGTCATTTTTATATCACGCAGAACATAATGGACTTGTCCGCCAATAGTTTCTGCTACTAGTTTAGATTCAGAATCAGCCAAAACATATCCTAACTCTTCACCTGTTTTAAATGGAATTAAGCTAAGTTCGGCGCCGCTATCTACTAACATCATAGCATCTATTACTTTATTACCGTGTTGAAGTTGTACTTGATAATTTGGCTGCCAATCATGACGCACTACCGCACGAAAGCGAATTGGTAGTATTTGAACTGAACCTGTGGAACGAGGAACAAAATAAATAACAAACTTTTGTCCCGAAGCTTCTGCTATGTCTAAAACTTCTCGTAAATGTTCGCTATGGCTAATGATACCGTTTGCGTTATAGGCGATGTACTGATTTTTGTACAAATCTAGTAACATCCGTCGGTTTCTATTTAACCATTTGAGTAATTCTTGAGTTTCTTCTTGCGGCGAAGGTGTTATATTCATACGGATATATCCTCAAATTCGTTTATATTGATTTATATATTTATTTTACTCGCTTCACTAACAAGAAGGAGAAATTCTGCTGCGTTTTGACTTATCTAATCACGCACCTTGTTTTGTGATTCGTATTCTTCGCAAATTCTTAGAGCAGCTTCTAGTAATTTATCTAATAAATACTGCTTGTCTGTATCAAATAGTAATAATTCAACAAAAGTAATCACAACTAAAATAAAGACCTAGGTTGATGTCAAAAGTGTAGGTGGGTTATATCTTAATAATTCTTTCTTTGCGCCCTTTGCGTTCTTTGCGGTTTGTTCCTCTTCTCTCTGTGCGCTCTGTGTCTCTGTGGTAAATAAAATTACATCACTGCACAGGCAAGATGCCTATGCTACAAACCACCGACATGTAATGATACAAACTTAATTACATCATTTAAACCATGTTGAGTTTTTAAATTTGTAAATATAAAAGGTTTATCACCGCGCATTTTCTGAGCATCGCGTTCCATTATGCTCAAGTCGGCGCCAACATAAGGCGCCAAATCAATTTTATTAATTACAAGCAAATCAGACTTAGTAATACCTGGACCACCTTTACGGGGAATTTTATCACCTGCGGCAACGTCGATAACATAAATAGTTAAATCGACTAACTCAGGACTAAAGGTAGCTGCTAAGTTATCTCCACCGCTTTCTAAAAAGACCAAATCTAAATTTGTAAAGCGTGTTTCTAATTGTTCGATAGCAGCTAAATTCATCGAAGCATCTTCACGTATCGCAGTATGAGGACATCCACCAGTTTCCACACCTAAGATACGGTCTTTTGCTAGTGCTTGCGAGCGAACTAAAAACTGTGCGTCTTCTTGTGTATATATATCGTTCGTTACCACAGCTAAATTATACTGGTCACGCATTGCTTTACACAGCGCATCGACTAACGCTGTTTTCCCTGAACCAACTGGCCCTGCAACCCCGACTCGAAAAGTTGTCATATTTTATCAGCTTCTAAATAATCTTGTATATAGTGTCTCATGTTGCATACTAGCTAGGGATACACCCCAACTACAACAACTTAAGTCATCGTCTTCTAACTTTAATACTTCTTCAACCGCACTCGTTAAGACTGGCTGTAAGTTTAGTAATAGCTGCTGTCCTGTAGTTTGTCCCAACGGAATTAATTTGACTCCAGCAGTTACCAAGTTACTTACCCAACTATGTAAATATCCAAGTAATGCTGCTTTCATATCCAGATGCCAATATGCAGTCGCAATACCAAACGCGACTGCATAATTAATAGGGGCGCCAATATCACTAATTATCTTAATATCTGGCTGAAGCTTTTCGAGCAATTGAATCAATGACCGTCCCATCTGCAAACTGCTATTGCGTAACTCTTCGGTTTCTCGCACTGCTGTTAACCACATATTCCAGCGTGTCAATGCTTCAAAGTCTTGATTTTGCAAAGCTTGATATACACGTACTATTACTGCTGCTTCTAAACGGATGGCGCCATATTTTAATTCAGCAGTTAGCCAATGCATGAGAGTATTGTGGGATGTAATGACACTTTGTTCTATAAGCGTTTCTAATCCTTCCGAATAACTATATGCACCTACAGGTAAAGCAGAACTCGCTAGCTGTAAAAGCCAAATAAGATTAGTACTAGTGAGGGTGATGGTGTTCATAAGCACCCGTTTCCGGATGAAATGTTGAGATTTCAGATTTTACGTGTAATCCCAAGTGTTCAAGCATTGATTGTAAAACACTATCGGGCGCCAATCGTAAAAAATGAGGTGTAATTTCAACAGGGATATGGCGATTACCTAAATGATAAGCCGCGCGGAGTAAATCTAATTCATGGTGTGCGGTAACAGTAATTACAGCTTCAGGTTTCGCAACAATTCTGACTCTGATTTCATTTGCTTCATCAATTAAAATATCACCATCCTGTAACACAGTCCCGCGCGGTAAACGTAAAAACACAATCTTACCGTCTTCCGTCTCAAAACGGTGACGACTACGAGTCCGTTCTTCTGCTGTCAGCGCTAGTGTTAGAGTTACTAACACATCTGGGTTCGGTGGTTGGCGCCGGGTAACGGTTAACATTTTTTTACAAATAGGCGAGGTCTAAACATGATTATTACAGATTTGCGAGAGAAAAACTGGGATAATTTTTTTGCGAACCATTTGCAGGATTGGCAGGGTGTTTGCACAAAGTATTCACCTCAAGGTGAAATGTTTGAATATTTTGAAAGTTTGAGAAGTTTTCGCGGTAATCAAGAACAAACTCAGGTAATTCAAAACAACGAGTATAAGTACCCTGACGGTAAAATAGTTGAGAAAAGATGGCAAATCAACAAACAACAAGATAATTTAGCTGATGGTCTATGTCATGCAGCAATTCCAGCAATGCGGACTTTGTTTTTTGATCAAGGCGCCGCTATATGGTTTAAGAAGGAATTTGAAGTAGGGGTTAATTTCGCAGTTGAATTATTGTTGAAAGTAGATAATGGTCGCAATAGTGTAACAACTCATTACGATGGTGAGGGCAATTTAATCAGAACTGTATGTATTAGGGAAGACATTGATGGTTCACACCTTCAACATTGGACAACTGAAATGAATTTATTCCCAGAACGGGATTTTAGCGGTAATTGGCAAGGCACTTCAATAACGATGTCACCAGATTTACAGGTTTCAGATTCTGTAAAAACCCAGTTACACTTTCCCATCGAAGGTAATAAAAACTTCTTCTTTCCTAGTGGGATTTCGGTAAGCTGTCCTGGTCGAATAGCTCTTGGAAACAAATTCACTATCGTTGCCAATATAGTAACAGCATCGCACTTACAACAACTTGCGGTTAACTATGATGAGAATGGCACCTTTATTGATGTGAAGTTGGAATTATTCTCGCAGCAGTCTGTTTAGTTGCCCAATTAACAAATTTTTTCTTTGTGGTTCAAAGAGAAATTTTTTAACCACAAAGGACACAAAGTACACGAAGGTTAGAGCCATTTTATAGAAACATACCCACTTAGACAGGGGTACTTCACCAAAACCAATGTATATAATTTTTTTGTGAGTATAAAAATTATATATCAAATTTTGTCAAGACAATTTAATAAAACGTTGTGGAGTTCAGCTGTTTATTGTGTAGATGAGTTTATCTTTGAACCAGGAATAGCGTTATAAATTTGTAAAGCAGAGTATTTTTATGATTTCAACGCAAACAAAAATTGGAATTGTCGGTGGTGGTACTACTGGACTATATCTAACTATATTATTGAAAAGCCGTGGTTTTGACGTTTCTCTATTTGAACGAGCGCCGAAACCAAGAGTAGATGGGTGTGGTATTTTGATGATTGCCAGTGGATTGCAAGCTTTGTCAGTATATGACAGAGAACTTAGTAACGAAATTATTCAAGCAGGAATAAAAGTTAATACATACGTATTTCGTAACCTCAAAGGTGAAATAGCATTTTCTAACTCAGCAGCAGAAACAGAAGCAGCAACTGGTTTTCCTGCTGTTGTCGTGCATCGAGAAGATATCGCGAAAGCATTACTGCGACGTGTAAATTCCGAAAACTTATATTTTGACCATAGTTTAGAATCTGTAGAGTCAAACGATGGTAAAGTAACAGCGAGATTTCGTAACGGTCAATCCTGGGAAGGAGACTTATTAATTGGTACAGATGGATTGAATTCCAAAGTGCGGAGTTTTGTAGAACCAAACATTCAACCATCTTATCTCGGAGATATTGTATGGCGAGGAATTATGCCGAACAACTATATTTTCTCAGAAGGAGACTTTGTAGTGTATATTCGTGCGCGCGGTGTTTACGCAAACGCATTTAACATCGGTCAAAACCGCTGTCACTGGGGATTTTTTATCGAATGCGAACAACCAGAAGACGAAAAAGGATTACACGCACCAAAAAATACTCAAATGCCTCCTGAAGAATTAGCGAAACTCCCCGACACCATCCGTCAAACCATTGAAATGACACCTCAAGAAAATATAGTTTGCCGCTACTCTTACGACATTAATCCAATGCAGCGAATAGTTGCTGACCGAGTAATAGTATTAGGAGATGCAGCACACGCAAAAAGTCCATCAAGAGCGCAAGGAATGAGTAGCGGACTAGAAGATGCTGTAGTATTTGCAAACTACTTAACATCATCAGCTACAGTTGACGAAGCATTAGCAACATTTGAAAAAGAGCGTTTGCCAATCATACACGAATTGCAGCGAACAAGTCGAGAAATGAGCCAAAAAGCAGGACGCACAAAAAAACTTCAAACAGTTCAATAAGTAAGTTATATATAGGACGGGCAAGGATTAGAGTTCCACAATGGGGGGTCAATTCGGTACTCAACTAAATGTAAAATATTCCCGCTTAAACTTTGTTTGTCATATTCCTTAACAATTTTTCCACCTAAGCGTTCGGGAATTCTGCGACTTGGGTAATTATCTCTATCTACAGGATAAATAAGATAATCAAAATCAAGCTTTTCTTCTGCCCACTCCTTCAACTCGCGAATTGTTTCAATTCCGTAACAATTCCCGTGTGCGGATTTTTTGAGTCAAATTCCGAGTTCCGGTGTTTTCCTATTTACATTGTTAATTCCGGTGCAGCCTAAAAACTCTTGTGTATCTTTTTTTATAATTACAAGCTGAAGGTTTGTCCCTTGGGTTAAACCAACTATAGATTCATTTATAAACGATTCCGTCTCAAATATGTCTTTTGCTGAACATGGGGACATATAAATGGCGATTTCTGCTGTAAATTCTCTAAATATCTGTTTCTTGTACTTTATATCGATTGCTTTGAGTAAAAGTCGGTTTGTATATATTTCTGTTTGTAAAAAGTTCATACTTATATATAACCTGATTAACAGTATATATGTTTACTAGTATTGCTTAGTTGAAAATACTTACAAAAATAGAGAGTTACTTTTTACAACATAAATTTCACCAGTATGAGTACTAACAAAATCTCATAAAAAAGTCATCCTATCTTTAGGATGATTTTTTTGTAATTGCGCTATGATTTATCTAAAGTTTTGTTAAGATACCCCTAAGAGCAAATTTTTAACGGAATTTGGCTTTCAGGGTGTGGAGGAATAAATAACTACTGGCTTATTAACACAATTGAGGATAAAACAATGGACAACTATATTTTCTTCGATGATGCCCTCCGGATTCTTGTCAATGCCTTTTTGGCTTCTGTAACGCTACTTATCGCTGGTTCGGGTATTGGTTTGGCAGTAATTGAATCAATCGAAAAGACAAGCGAACGCTAAGTAATACAAAAGAAAGGGCATTTCTCATCCCCGCTTTTAATTTCCTGTATCTTAACAAAAGTACACAATTAGATGTTTGAGCTTTTGTGTGTGTTGCTTGCTTTGTGTTTGCCTAGCAGAGACACTGGTCATACTAAGTGTGAAAGTTTGATTGGAACGTGCGAAGAGTAAAACCTTTAGGGTAAGCTGTGCGATTTCAACTCACGAACGAAGCAAGCAACGATAGGCTTGTTGATAAAATATTTTTTGGTCTGAGGTCAAGTCCGAGGGCGAAGCTATTCAAACTACGACAATATATAGATAGGGATGTTTGGTAAACTACGTTCGCGCGTTTGCGGTAGTTTATGTGATTATTTTTTCGGTATATATATTTACCCAGGTAAGGAAAACTGTTCAATACTGAACTTGAGGTGTTAGTTTTTACAAAATAAAGGGAATACTGAGATTACAAGAAAAAAGACATTGCACAAGTTATGACGCTTGCCAGCTATATAACGAGTGTAATGTCGCCTCGAAATATTTCCAACCAAAGGATAACACTAAAATGGGTTTATTTGACAAGGTACTCGGTAATAATACGGTAAAAGAGGCAATGACTCCAGCAGAAGCTTTTGCCGCTATTACCGTGTCAGCTATTGCGGCTGATGGATATCTGTCCGAAGAGGAAACGCGCGGTATTTCTGTTGCATTATCAAGAATGAAGTTGTACCGCAGCTACCCAGAGGATGTGATGCAGCGGATGTTCGATAAAATTTTGAGTATTTTACGGCGTGAAGGAATGAATAGTTTGTTCGACACTGCTAAAGATTCCCTACCTTACGACATGCGGGAGTCAGCGTTTGCTGTCGCGACCGATTTGATTTTAGCCGATGGAGTTATCGCAATTGAAGAGCAAGAGTTTTTAAACGATTTGTATCAAGCTTTGAGTTTAGACAGCGAAGTTGCAACTCAAATTGTCGAAGTCATGTTAATCAAAAATCGCGGGTAATGGTGACGGATTAGAACGGATGTAACGGATGAGACAGGTAAATTATCCGTTACATCTGTTGCATCCCTTGCCAATATTTGCTTTTTCTGAAGAATTTGTTTATAACTGTTTTTCAATAAACATTTTTTGTAGGCAAATAGTAAAAATGAACTTCACAGAGATAGAAAGTCAAAAAATTTACATTTATTTTGTATTTATAAGCAATATTTCTCAACAGAAGGCGCCAAACTTTGACAAATTGAGGTAAGAATGTTAACCTCTACACTTCCTGTATTAAGTAAAAAAATATAGGATTTAAGGACTTTTATCCCCGCGTTATTCACTAACGTTGGAATATAAATAAACGAACCTTTGTAACAAATCCAAGCAAGATGTCCTGTTCTGCCACCCTCACTCAATTAATTGAAGCTACTGGCGCCCAGCCTGAGAATGTATCGGATACAGCATTAAATAATATAAGTATAGGTATACAAACAGACACAAGATTAATTAAACCGGGTGAAGTATTTGTAGCTTTACGCGGTGAAAAGTTTGATGGACATAAGTTTGTGTCTATGGCTATTGAAAAAGGCGCCGTAGCTGCAATTGTTGATTTTGATTATGAGAATCACGAATTAACTGTACTCCGAGTAAAAAATACACTCATAGCATACCAAAACATCGCGCGTTGGTGGCGAGATAGTTTGGATATTCCAGTAATAGGTGTAACTGGTTCTGTTGGTAAAACTACTACTAAAGAGTTGATAGCTGCGGTTTTAGCCACACAAGGCAAGGTTCATAAAACACACGCGAACTTTAATAATGAGATTGGTGTACCTAAGACTTTATTAGAAGTTGGCAAGGAAGACGATTTTGCAGTAATTGAAATGGCAATGCGGGGAAGAGGACAAATTGCTGAGTTGACGCATATTGCCCGTCCCACAATAGGAGTAATTACAAACGTCGGAACCGCACATATTGAGTTACTAGGTTCCGAAGAAGCTATTGCTTATGCAAAATGTGAGTTATTAGCCGAAATGCCAGCAGACGGTGTAGCTATACTTAACTACGATAACCCCTTATTAATGGAAGTCGCAGCAAAAATTTGGCAAGGTGAAGTTATCACTTATGGATTATCGGGTGGTGATATCCAAGGCAAACTTATCGATAATCATACTATCGAAGTTGCGGGAATGCGACTACCTTTACCCCTCGCTGGGCGCCATAATGCGACTAATTACTTAGCTGCTTTGGCTGTTGCGAAAGTGCTTGATATAAGCTTTACGTCGTTAGAATTAGGTGTAGAAGTTCATATGCCATCAGGACGTTCGCAGCAATTTACGTTACCCAACGATGTGGTAATCTTGGATGAGACATATAATGCGGCGCCGGAAGCGATGTTAGCAGCGTTAAATTTGCTCGCAGAAACACCAGGTAAGCGTCACATTGCAGTATTGGGTGCAATGAAAGAATTAGGAGAACGTTCACAGCAGTTACATCAGCACGTTGGTGAGATGGTAAAAAATCTCAAATTAGATGCGCTATTAGTTTTAGTTGATGGGCAAGATGCCAAGACTATTGTTGAAAGTGCTGAAGGTGTTCCATCTGAATGTTTTACTTGTCATACAGAAATGGTCGCGCGGTTAAAGTCTTATGTACAGGCAGGTGACCGTTTACTATTCAAAGCAGCACATTCAGTTGGGTTGGAAAAAGTAGTTAACCAGTTACGCGCGGAGTGCAACTGTTAAAATCTTTCCACCGCTATCCCCAAAAGCGATATGCAGTGTTCTTTGCGGTTCGTTAAAAAATAAACCGCAAAGAATATACAGTCCACGAAGTTCGAGACTGCTAGCTTCAAGTTGTCCAAAAACTTGTTCATGTCACACATGTCAGGTATCGCGCTCTTGGTAGCGCGAATAACGCTTCAATTTTACAAATAAATTACAAGTAGTGCGGATGTCATTTAACCCGGTAAAAATTAGTAACACTACCTTACCGAATTCCCCAGCCAACTTCGCCTAATTTTGGATTTATCGCGCAGCATGACCAGCAGCTAGCACAGTTATTAGAATAAAGATAAACCTCTCCCCCAACCCCGGAACCTACGAGCGAGAGGGGAATATATTTTTTATTAACTACCTAGTGTTAAAATTCCTAGTGACATATCAACAACTAATCGACGAGTTTTTAACCACTGTAAACCAATTAAAATTTATGACAAACCTTCACCAACATGAACGGGTCTATCAAATTCTTGACCATCAATTCGTACTTTACCTGCGTATATATCAAAGTTAAAATCACCTCTTGCGGTACGCATCATTTGCCGCTCTAGACGTACCCACTCAAGTCCATCTAAGTCTTGCTTATCCATTGCCAGCCAGTAAGAAAAGCCTGTATCAAGCATGACATTGGCAGCAAAATCTAAACCATCGGATGCAATTAAATCTATTGAGAAAAACAAAGTATCCTCATCACCAAAAAATCCAGAAATCATATATACTGTTAACGGCTGAAAAATAAACTTTTGTGTAGCACCAAGAATAAGTATAATAGCTAAAAAGCGCTAGGGTGTAACCAAAAGGTACAGTAGTTATGCTAAAAATAGATTTTACGCAAGAAGATGTTGATAATTTGCATTACGAGCGATATCATCATCCTCATCCATTAGTGCAGAGAAAGATGGAAGTTCTGTACCTAAAAAGTCAGGGTGTAATGCATAAAGATATATGTCAATTATGTCAAATTACTAAAGCAACATTAGCTAAATATATTAAACAATATCAATTAGGGGGAATAGAAGAGCTTAAAAAATTAGATTATAAAGGGCGCCCAAGTGAGTTAAATCAGCATGGTGATATTTTAAAAGAGCATTTTAAAAAACATCCTCCTTCTACTGTCACAGAAGCGAGCGATGCGATAGAAAAAATAACAGGAATTAAACGTAGCCCTACACAAGTAAGAGATTTTTTAAAAAGAACAGGTTTACGATGCTTAAAGGTGGGTCATGTGCCGGGAAAGTCAGGGGACGAAGGTAAGATTGATGAACAAGAAGAATATAGACTAGAAAAGCTAGAACCTTTATTAAAACAAGCTTGTAACGGCGAAAAGGCTGTTTTCTTCCTCGACGCAGCGCATTTCGTATATAAATCCTACTTAGGGTATTTATGGTGCTTCGTAAGAACATTTATATGTTCACCTTGTGGTCGTAAAAAATTTAATGTTCTTGGTGCGGTAAATGCAGTTACAAAGGAAATAATAATTTTAACAAACGAAACTTATATTAATTCGGAAACAGTTTGTCAAATGTTATTTAAATTGGCATCATTAGGTTTAAATATACCAATAGCGGTTGTTCTTGATAATGCTCGATATCAGAGATGTAGGCTTGTTCAAGACTACGCTGAAGAATTAGGTATTCAGTTATGTTTTTTACCATCTTATTCTCCGCAGTTAAATTTAATAGAACGTTTTTGGAGGTATGTAAAAAAAGAATGTTTGTACTCTAAATACTATGAAAATTTTGCCAACTTTAAGGCTGCTATATCTAACTGTATTGATTTAGCTAATACAGATAAAAAAGAAAAACTGAATAGCTTGTTAAATCTCAAGTTTCAATCTTTTCGTAAAGTTCAAATCTTAACCGTTTAAAGTATACTACCGCAAGTCCCTGTTTCATTAATTCGGAAGACTTGTGGTATTTTACCAGGATGCTTGTCCCGACATTGCGCTGAAGCTACGGATGAATCTTTATCTACAAAATATTCCCCGCTATCTGGTTCAACTGCAATGAACCAGTTGTAATGCGTTTTAATTAATCCTGGCTTAACACGGTTAAAAACAGGTAGAGCGCGTTGGTAAAATTCTTCCTGCTCGGCTCTCCATTTAGCTTTTTGTTCTTCCGTCCATTGAATTTCGGGAAAAATTCTTCCCCGTCGTGCTGTACGAGATGTTTTAGCTTCCGTCATAGCTTTTGATTATCCCACATGGAGCAATGTTTATATTTTATCTTATTTGTAGCGATAAAATCACTGGCACCTATATGTAACGTACTACGTATAGTGACATCATTACCTGCCATTGAGGCGCCGTAACTTTCCCCGCGTAAACCAATACCACCAGAGGAAGTAGAAAGGCGCCGACAACAACGCTCTGAGCCTTGCTTATAGGTGTCGTATTATATTTGAGCGTCAAGCGCTTGATTAAGCTTTATCATAACTGGTATATTGCCATAGACCCTGGCACAGAAGAGTATATTATTGACTAAACTAGCGCAAGCCTTTCGCGGCGCCCTAGTTCCTCAAGACCCCAACGATGCACCCGCATCGGTGTTACTCGAACGCATCCGCGCAGAACGAGAGAAAAATGCTGGTGCCACTTTTAATAGCCAGCAAGTTATTTAAAATCAACTATCCGTTACATCCGTTAT
Source organism: Calothrix sp. CBUCES-K 9914 (assembly GCF_059640475.1). Taxonomy (NCBI): domain Bacteria; kingdom Bacillati; phylum Cyanobacteriota; class Cyanophyceae; order Nostocales; family Calotrichaceae; genus Calothrix; species Calothrix sp. CBUCES-K 9914. The sequence continues at coordinate 13,441 of NZ_JBXXZH010000022.1, read as the reverse complement.
ATCCGTTGCCAAATTACCTCTGTGCCCTCTGCGTCTCTGTGGTAAATAAAAATACATTAATTCACAGGCAGGGATGCCTGTTCCACAAGAATTTTCATAGTTTTCATAGGCAAGGTAAACTTATGGAATTGAATAAGTGCTAAACATAAACCTATGCCTAGTTTTTTATTAGAAGTTGGTACTGAGGAACTGCCAGCGAGTTTTGTAAGCAGTGCGATGAAGCAGTGGGAGCAGCGTATCCCAAAATCTCTTGATGAAAATAGTTTAGTTTGTGAGGCAGTAAAGATATATGGGACTCCACGACGGTTAGCGGTGTTAATAAAGGGTTTACCTGCACAGCAACCTGATAGGGAAGAGGAAATAAAGGGTCCACCAGCGAAAAGTGCTTTTAACTCAGATGGGGCGCCTACACCTGCTGCGGTGGGGTTTGCAAAAAAGCAAGGGGTGGATATTTCAGCATTTGAGGTGCGACCTACCGATAAGGGTGATTTTATCTTTGTTAAAAAAAATATTCCTGGGCGCCCGGTTGCGGAAATATTTACCGAACTTGTTCCACAATGGATTTTTAGTTTGGAAGGTAAACGGTTGATGCGTTGGGGTGATGGAGACGCGCGCTTTTCTAGACCTATTCGGTGGTTAGTAACATTGTTGGATGATGCAGTGTTACCAATGGAGTTAGATAATGGTTCTGAAAAAGTTATCAGTAACCAAACTTCGCGCGGTCATCGGGTTTTACATCCAGAAAATGTGAGTATTGCCCATGCGAATGATTATACAGAAACTTTGCGGACGGCGTATGTTGTTGTCGATGCTGCTGAACGTGCCAATACAATTAAAGAACAAGTGTATGCTGCTGCCAGTAGTAAGAACGGCGCCACCGAAATGTATCCTGATTTAGTTGAGGAAGTTATAAACCTGGTTGAATATCCTTCGGCAGTAGTTGGTAATTTTGAATCAGAGTTTTTGGAGTTACCGACCGAAGTCATTACAACGGTGATGGTGACACACCAGCGTTATTTCCCAATTTTTAAAGACTCTAATAAAAAAGAGCTATTATCTAACTTTATTACTATATCCAATGGCGACCCGAAAAAGTCAGATATCATTGCGCTAGGTAATGCACGAGTAATTCGCGCGCGTCTTGCTGATGGTCGCTACTTCTACGATAAGGATATTGAGAAAAAGTTAGAAAGCTTTTTGCCAAATTTGGAAACTGTCACTTTCCAAGAAGACTTGGGGTCAGTACGACGTAAGGTAGACCGAATTTGTCAAGTTGCTCAGTATATTTCAACACAGCTACATTTATCAAAGAAGGATAGTCAAGACATCGAAAGAGCTGCATTACTGTGCAAAGCTGATTTGGTAAGTCAGATGGTCTACGAGTTTCCCGAACTACAAGGTGTGATGGGAGAAAAATACGCAGCGGTATCTGGAGAAAACGAAGCGGTATCAAAAGCAATTTTTGAGCATTATTTACCGCGTAATGCTGATGATAGTTTGCCGCAAACCTTAACTGGACAAGTTGTTGGTATAGCTGACCGTCTCGATACTTTGGTAAGTATATTTGGTTTAGGCATGATTCCCACAGGTTCATCTGACCCGTTTGCACTGCGACGCGCGGCAAATGCGATAGTTAATATAACTTGGGCAGGAGATTTAACGATAAATTTGATTGAGCTACTCGAACAGGTAGTAAACGATTTTGCAACTGCATACAATAAAGATGCGGCAAAATTAATTCCCATTTTAAAAGATTTCTTCTTGCAAAGAGTACGGACGTTACTGCAAGAGGAAAAACAAATCGACTACGACTTAGTAAATGCTGTGTTAGGGGAAGACCCAGAGTATACAGAAAGAGCATTACAGGATTTACTAGATGTAAGGAACCGTGCGACGTTCCTACAGCAAATTCGTAACGATGGTCGGTTAAGCGAAATTTACGAAACCGTGAACCGTTCTACTCGGTTAGCTGCACAAGGTGACTTGGACTTTCAGCAGTTAGACCCAACGCAGCTTGTAAGTAAAGATTTATTTCAGAAACCATCCGAAGAAGCATTTTATAACGCGCTGGTAAATTTACTGCCGCAAACTCAAGCAGCACAAAAATCACGTGACTACCAAAAACTTGTAGCAGCGTTACAGGAAATTGCTCCAACAGTAAGTACCTTTTTTGACGGACCAGAAAGTGTTTTAGTGATGGACTCCAATCCGGATATTAAACGCAACAGACTACATACACTTGGGTTGCTGCGAAATCATGCCCGTGTTTTAGCTGATTTTGGTGGTATCGTAAAATCCTAGTAGTGAATGTAAAAAAAAGCTGTGCGGATGTAACAATTTAACGCTATTATAGGAAGGCTTAACCAGGGAATAATACAGTCTATGTCCAAAGCCCATGTAATAGGATTGGGAAAGTCCGGTGTCGCTGCGGCAAGATTGTTGAAAAGGGATGGTTGGGAGGTAGAGTTAGGTGATTCTAAAACCTCCCCCGACCTCCTTAAGCAACAAGAGCTATTAGCAGCCGAACATATAACAGCTAAACTGGGTTATACTTTACAACTCGATAGTGATTTACCTCAGTTAATAGTTGTCAGTCCCGGTGTACCTTGGGATATTCCTGTATTAATTAAAGCGCGCGAAATGGGCATAGAAACCATTGGCGAAATGGAACTCGCATGGCGCCATCTCAATACAGTCCCGTGGGTTGGCATTACTGGAACCAACGGTAAAACAACAACTACAGCATTAACAGCCGCAATATTTCAAGCAGCAGAATTAAAGGCGCCTGCTTGCGGTAACATTGGCTATGCTGCTACAGAAGTTGCCCTAGAGTTTGGTTTAGCTGAGAACGAAACTAAATTAGATTGGGTTATTGGTGAAATTAGTAGTTACCAAGTAGAGTCTTCTTCTACCTTTGCTCCGCGAATAGGTATTTGGACTACTTTCACACCTGACCACTTGGCACGTCACAAAACGCTTGAAAATTATTACAATATTAAAGCTAAGTTACTACATAACTCTGAATTAAAAATATTCAATGGTGATGACCCATATTTACGGAAAGTAGGCGCCAGTGAATGGTCGGATGCTTACTGGACAAGTCTTCACGGTAAAGACCAGCTTATTGGAGAGAAAGGCTTTTATATAGAAGATAGGTGGGTAATAGAGAAAATATCCTCTGAACCATTAAAAATTATAGAAGCGTCAGCACTGCGAATGGTAGGCGCCCATAATTTACAAAACCTACTCATGTCGGTAGCTGCCGCGCGGTTAGCAGGTATAGAACCCGAAGCTATTCATAAAGGTGTTAGTGAGTTCCCAGGTGTTCCACATCGCTTAGAATATATATGTACTTGGCAAGGAATTGATTTTATCAACGATAGTAAAGCGACTAATTACGATGCTGCTGAAGTTGGTTTAGTATCAGTCAAAAGTCCTGCGATATTAATTGCTGGTGGAGAAGCAAAAGAAGGAGATGATACTGCATGGCTAGCAAAAATACAGCAACAAGCAGCCGCAGTTGTTTTAATTGGTAATGCGGCGCCCTATTTTAGTCAGCGTTTACAAGAAGTTGGATATACTAACTTTGAAGATGCACAAACAATAGAAAAAGCAGTACCAAGAGCCGCAGAGTTAGCCAAGCAACATCAAGCTTCAGTAGTATTACTCTCACCTGCATGTGCAAGCTTTGACCAATATCCCAACTTTGAAGTGCGTGGTGACGACTTCCGCAAAGTATGTTTGAACTTTGTAGCATAGGCAAGACGCTTATGCGGTGATTTTTTAACCACAGAGACCATAAGAGAGCAGAGAGGAGAAACGAACCACAAAGAACGCAAACAAAGAGTTGGAAAGAAGGAACCACAAAGGCACAAAGGACACAAAGGAAGAGGTAGGGTGCTGTGAAAGCTATTACAATCTTCACCTGATTGAAAAGTTAATTTGCTTTCACGCACCTTATTATAGGCGCCGATGTCATTAATTTCGGTGCATTTGTAGCATAGGCATTCGGCACCTGTGCTTTAGGGTTTTTTTTACCACATAGACCATGAGAGAGCAGAGAGAGAAGCTTTTTGACTTTGAATGAGGCGCCAGTTCCAAGGGAACAGTTTAATTTTACTTTGATAAACAACATCAGGTGATTTTTTCCGAAATCGTCACTCGTGGGTTTGTAGTGGTAGTTAAGATAAACAACACTATATTTAACTTACTAATTTAAACCTGACGGGGACTTACCCCACAAAAGCCTAGTTATCATAACTGGGCTTTTTGTTTGGAGATATTAGGGTTGTAATTTATATGCAGGCGCCTTATACAAGCTCCAGACACGCACTTAATCGAATATTGCTTTATAATTTAAGCAATACAAATGAATTACTAATATAATAAAATCACATTTGACAAATTTTAACCATGACAGACAATCAATTACTGAAACGAATCGTTATTAATCAAAGTGTATTAGCTGGAAAACCTGTGATACGTGGAACACGTTTAAGTGTTGAGTATATTCTTAACTTACTTGCACATGGCGCCACTATTGAAGAAATACTTGAAGAGTACGAAGGTTTGAGTTCAGAAGATATTCAAGCTTGTTTCTTATTTGCAAGTAAATCATTATCTGATAGTACATTTATTCCGCTACAAATAGAGTTTGCTCCCATGCGTTTTTTAGTTGATGAATGTACAGGCCCTCGTGTTGCACGTTGGTTAGTAGCTCAAGAACATGAAGTTTTTTCTGTTTATAATAATGCGCGCGGTATTAGTGATGATGAAATACTACAAAAAGCATTTGATGAGGATTGGATTTTAATTACTAACGATAAAGACTTTGGTGAAAAAATTTACCGTTAATCACGCCCTCATAAAGGTGTAATATTAATGCGACTTGAAAATGAACGAGCCACAAATAAGATTGAAACGCTTAGACGCTTATTGGAAAACTATGCGGATAGACTAGTAAATCAATATGTTGTTATTAGTGAGAAAAAAGTTAGATTCAGAACAACGTTGCAAAGTGATAGTTAAATTAAATTAATCATCTTGTGGAATAAGCAGGAAAGCTCGGCTCAAACTTAGGGCGTTAAATAAAGTTTAATTGGCTTTAATAGTGCAAAAAGCATCTTGATGGAAATTACCTAAAGTAAAACTTTCCCAACGAGTATTTTCAGAGCCTTGATAATCAACCCATACAGGTAATGGTTCACCTTTGGGATTTTTGACAAGCCAATCAATAGATATAGGTAGCTGCTCAATAATACGTAAATCATTAATTAAATCTCGGCTTTCTCCTAAGCTTAATCCTCCAAATCTGTCAGTTTTTTCTGGGTGATTGAGTGTTTCTAATATTCGGTTTTCTAATAAATTTTTATCTTCACTAGAATCTACGCAAACGATTAAGTCAAGCCCGCACAATACTTCTTGATAATCAGGTCTGGAATTTACAGGTGAATTAATATCTTTATCTTTCCTGCGCTTGAAGGTTCTAAGTAGTACTGTAGATTTAGGTTTTGATAATACTCCAATTGCAATCTTAACACCTAAATGTCGAGTTCGGTCTATTTCTCCAACGAGTGATAACAGTAATCCATAGATAGTTGCTGGAGATGGATACTTAAATGAGGCAGCGTACTCTCTGGAACGCGAGTTTGTAAATGTCGCAAAAGGCGCCGTTATTTGTAGTGAGAGCATAAGTTAATCTACAGTAAGGTGTATACTCCTATGGAGTCGAAGGTAAACAAGATAATTAGAGGTAAAAAGTTTACCCAGCAGTTTTAATCTTGTTAGATTTTATACCTAAATCAAGTTCGATTTTATCTGACAAACTTTTTACCCCTTTACGGATACTTGGTTCTACGTGAACACCCTTTTGTTTTAAAGCTTTTGCTTCTTCTGTAAAAGCGTAACCTCCAAAAATCCAAATTTCCTCGGCAGGAATTTCCTCACATTCTATTAATTGTCTTAATCGTGTGGCTGTTAAAACATCTTCCTCTGGTTGCTCAAAACAGTATAAAAATTGCGGAACAGGATGGTGAGTCCACCGAAAAATTACAGATTCAGGTGAAAAATCAAAGAGAAAACGAGCGTGATTTCCACCTACATTTGCTAACTTTGTGACTGCGTGAAGTACATCTACAACTCGTTCAGGTACAACTAAACGTTGAGGTGTGATTGCTAAACCGTATTGGAACCTAGTTGTAATAGTTTCTGTGGAATAAATAGCAGTTTTTGCTTTTTCTGCTTCAGAGTCTTTGTTTCCTTTTTTACCTTTGCTACCACTTTTTGAGTTGAAGGTAATTTCTATTCGTTCGGCACTTTGTAATGAAATCGCACGGGTTACTTCTAACGCACCTCGGCGTTTAAAAGGTTCACTACCTTTGCCTGGTTTAACATCCATGTAACCCATTACATCATCATCAATAAATTCTTTTGGGTCAAATTTGTCGCCTTTATCATTAGAAACACCTTGCCACTCTACATCTTGCTTATCTTCTTTCCACTCACGATTAACAGGCATTCCCATCATTTGCCAGTAATAACGAATTGCCCAGCGAATTGCTTCTGCGGAAACAGCAACGTGTAATTTGTCTCCCCAAAAAACTTTAGGTAAAGTAGTACGATTTCCTTCTGTTTCGCCTCGATTGTTTGCAGCTACACCACGAGCAGTAATTAAATTTCCAAATAAGTGATAAGTCATTGTTTAGTCCTCGTCTAATAATGGGTTACTTTGTGGCGCCTCATCAATATCGTTATCATCAGAATCATCTGATTGCGGTAAAGATGTATCATTGCCTTCTTCATTCTTTGTGTCGGTTAAATATTTAGGCTTTTTCTTGCCAATAGACTCTAAATACGTTGCTGTTCTGGAAGTTTTCCAAGGGTCTTGATAGCCGACAATTGCTAACGTCATTAAAGCTAGGCAATCTTGCCAATTTTGCTTTGCCCATGAGTAAAAATCACCTATCTCAATTCCTTGTATAAACGGGTTTTTAACGGCTGTTGGACGGCTAAAAACATATGTTTGTAAACGTACAAAATCTGGTTGAGAGCGGCAGTTACGAATCGACATTAGTAAGTCGGTTTCCAGTTTATCGTAATTAGGTGTTCCAGAAGATGTATTGCGCCTTAATTCGCGGCGTTGCTCGTATAATTGCCAGGTAAAGGCATCTCCAAACAAGGTTGCCATTTCCGAGGTCAATTGTTTTGAAATCATTGCTTCTTTCATATCTCTTAGACGTTGTTGTTCAAAATGCAAGCGTCCAAAAACTTCGGTATTGAATTTGAGAACGTCATGAAGACCGCTATACCAAGGTTTTTCTGCAACTAAATTCTCAGTTGCAATCTCTCGACCGAAGCTGACATCAATAAATGTACCGTTTTTACCAACTTTAACTCCTTTTGTTAGTTTACTTTCACATATCTCATACCTCTGTCTAATATGTGGATGAAGAATAACTGTATTATGTTGGGTGATACTTTGTTGTTGTGACCAAGGCACATCTCCAAATGCCCACACTTCACAGCTTGGAGTTTCTTGCAAAGCTATGGTTTGATTACCTGCAAGGGTAAGTAAATAATGGAGAGAAGCATCAGATAACCCAGAAGCAAAGTAATTACCATAGTTGGCTACTTGAAAACCTTCTGTTTGACGAATTTTTGCAAATTCTTCTAAATTACTGATGTTGGGAATAATTAAAGCCCATCTGTACTTATTTGCTTTTAGACGTGAGCGTACTTGATAATAGCTACAGCCAATTGGTGCAAATAGTAAACTAAGAAACCCTTCTGGAGATTCTTGCAACCTAGTTTTGCCACCTGCTATTGCAACATGTTTTTCTGTGGCGCCAGGAATAAGCCATTGTGCAATGCGAATATAAGGAAGAAAGTAATCTTGTTTGTCATATAGTCCTGTTTTGGCGAATGGGTTTAGGTCTTGATGGTTGTAGCGGTTGATAGCTTTATAGTCAACCTCCATTGTTTGGTTTTCATCGAACGAAAGCGTACATTTTTTGATTCCTTCTCCACCTACAGAACTTGGATGCTGTAGAAATGTACTAAGAATACCATTGTGTATGGTGACAGCAGTATCTGTACTAATTTCCCCTAGCGCAGGAATTTTGATTAATCCTTGAACTGAATCATTAAATTGATATGTATGATTTAACAACCAAGTTAAAGCTTCACGGTCAGTACACTTCCAGCGTAGGGTTATTGATTCTGTTGTTAAATCCCAGTCAATTACATTTCCTTTGGATGGTTGTAAGTAATTTAAGCTCATGTACAACCCTGCCAAACCCACACGGTGTAAAGGAGTGTTAAAAGGGCGCCATAATGATAATTGGAAAACTCTCTCGGTTAAAGGTTGGGATGGTTTAGCTTTTGTGACCATAACGCGCTTGCAAAGATTTGTTTAATTTTGGGTCGTAGGCGCCTATTTCAGGGTGGTAATGTACATCTGTAGTTGGAGCTACTCGGTAGAATTTAAAAGTATTTTTGTCCCAACTTTTCGTAGTATCTTGAATTGGTACAGAAACTGCCCATTTTTGTGCTTCTAAATATGGTTTTTCTGTCGAATTATGAATTTTTGCTACGTCATCCTCAAGTATAACTTGAATTGTGTAACCTGCCTCCATAAGTTCACCTTGCTTTGCTTGCCAAGTTTGTAACCACTCACATTTATCCGGAGAGGGTGCTTGAAGAGAAGTTTTACTCATTTCTTCTGCAAGTTGAGTTTGGTTAACTATTTGACCCTCTAAAGTTTTAATCAACGCTGTTCCTGTCTCTAAATCTTCTTTATCATAGGGTTTTTCTTTCTCCCAAGGATAGATTAAAGCTTTACAAATACGATTTGTTTTCAATGTGTAACCTTGTTTTGATTTTTCTACCCAACGATTGAGTCTACCCAGTCGTTGAATTAATGCCCAAATTGGTGCATTAGCAGAGATTAAAAGCGTTGCAGAAATATCTAAACTCATTTCAGCGATTTGAGTTGTTACCGCAAAAGCTGGTAGCTCACCTCGAAACGCTTTAATTAGTTGTTGATGTTGGTTACAGGCATCTTGGTAGCGAAAGCGAGAATGATAAACTAAGGTTTGAACGGCAAAAGATAATGTTTTGAACCTATCTACTGCTTCCGTATATAACCTTTGAGAATCAGCAACTTGGTTAGTTATCCATAAAACTTTTCCCCCCTGTTCTAACTCCTGAATTATTTCATGCCAAACTAAATCTTCTTTCTCAACAGACACTAGTTGATATCGAGGTAACTCTTCAATCTCTTTTGGTCCTCTTACTATTTCTGCTTTATCTTCCGTTTCTGCTAATATACCCTGAATTGCATCAATTTGTTGCTGAGTCATTGAAGCGCTCATTAGCACGATATTAGCTTTACTAAAGACTCGAATGAACTGTAAAAGCGTGCCAAAAAGCTTAGGTGGATAAGCATGTATTTCATCGAATACAAATGCACCTTGAGCAATACCAGGAAATCCATAAATTCCCTTACGATGATTTTTGAACAGACCTAATACAGTATGAGCAGTACAGTAAACTAATTTAGAATGCCACAGTTTTAATGCTTCTACTTTAGTTTGAAACTGAGCAACTTCATCATTATCTTTATTTTCTGTTTCGTCACCTTCCTCATCATAGCTATTGAGTATACCTTTAAGCTTAATTTGTTCATCTACCCAAGAACGACTATGCATGAGTAGGGTATTTTCAATCTTGGTTGGCACTGCATAGTCTATAAATCCTTGAGAAGTTGTTGCGGTCGTCGGGTAACAGAAAAATACTTTTGCTTCTAGATTTTCTTCTGACGCTAGTCGTTTAAAAAAGCAAAATGGAACTATTGACTTACCAGCACCGCATCCAGCAATGACTATTAAAACTCTAGATTTTTTATTTGCTGCATCCTTTTGAAACTTTAATAAAGGTTTACCTTCTAACTTTTGTTCAACAACTAACTGTAGTTCAGATGCTGACATTGTTTGTAAGAGGGCATTTTTTATCCAATCAGTATAATTATGCTTTCCTCTCTCCTGTTCTAACAGTGCTGAAGCTGCCAAATCTGCTGCCATCACTAAAGCTTTCACAACTGCGATTTGTTTAAGCTGGTTTAAATTACCTTTCCATTTTTCATCTAACTGCACAAACCAACTTTTTGTATGTCCACCAAGTTCATAGCATTCAGCTTTAAGCTTACCTTCTGCAAATTCTTGTGGCAGCTTAGGTAAATTAGCACTTAGTTTTAAGTATTTACATCCTAACTCTAATATTTCTTTAAAATATTCTTTGTCTGTATAAACTTTTAAGCTCTCAGAACCTACACCGTCACTAAAATAACTATAATCTTTTACTTTAAGGTGATGACCTAAAACTGCTAAGATTGCTAAAAACAGCTTGACATTCGGCGCCGACTTTAACCATTGGCACACAGAATTATAACGTGTAGCGAAAACAACGCTTAATAGTTCGTGCCTGATTAGGTGCTTTTTTCTGTTTGATTGAACTTTAGTACTAATGCCATACCATTTTTGCAGAAGCTGAGGAGGTGAAGGTTTATGCACCATTGCCTGAAAATCTTCGTTTGCCTTTCCCCAGTCGTGCAGCCAAATAGCTAAAACAACCGTTTGAATTAATTCTTCTGGTGTGAGCGTCAGGTCTAATTTATAACAAATAATTGGGGCAATATCCTGAAAAGCTTGTGCCGCAATAATTCCTAACTCTAAATGTCCAACTAGAGTTAAAGCATCCTTATCCTTTTCATTGCTATCCGCACGGATAGACTTTGCAAGTAATTTTTTCACAGTCCACTAATATATAGAACTGTTGGCAGCACCAAAAGGTGTCAAAGGTCAAATAACGAATTCAATTAAAAAAACCGGCGCCCATCTTTCTCCTACCTCCCAAGCCTAAAATTAACAGCTTAACAGCATCTTCCTCCGACAAGTCTGTTACCTGTACACCATATCCCGGTATATGTTTATTCTTGATTATCAGAACTTTGTTATCTAAGGCGCCGCGACGAAGCAACAATGAAACCTTTCCTCGAACCCCTCTTTCACCTAGTTGTCGAGTCGCAACAGCTAAAAAACGGTCAGGAGAAGGAATATCTTCCCTAGGTGATAAATGAATAATAACAATGCGCGCTTTTAAAGTTGATCTCGTATGTAATGGCGCAATAGTAGGTATTTGCAAAGAAATTTTTCCCTGTCCGACACTCAAAGTTCGACCAGCTAACCCATAAAAAGAGCCAGCTTTTGACAGTGGTGTACGAATTTGCAAACGAGAAAAATCCTGAGTTTCAATCAAACCCTTACCATCTTTGATTCCCGCAATTGAGGAAATCGAGGTAAATGGACAATCACCTAACCACGGCATTTCCCTCTTCAACGCTGAATAAATGCAGTAGCCATGTAGTGAAGATATCTTCGCTCCGCACGCTATGGGAAAATTTACCTCTAAGAGAGGTTCAGACGGTAGCTCAATCCCTGATGAAACTATAGCAGTTCTTAGCATTTTACTAAAATCTAAACTGCCTTGGATAATATTACTTATCACCGAACGGTGTCAATAGGTTAGCCGGAAAATCTGATTGGGATTCTCACTGGCACTATTTATCCAGAATGGCAGTTCTTAGTTGAACAACCACGGGTGTGGTCTAAGGTAAGATATAGTATGATTTTGAAGGCTTTTGCTGATTTTCGCAAGTACCCACGACTGTATTAATTTTGAAACTGAGTGAAAATTCACCAATCAAAAGCAGATTAAGGGTTTTAGTCTATTATTAGGTGCGATTGGTACTTGCATTCTTTCAAAAGTTTGTCTACTATTGTTTTCAGCGATTGGCAAAACGGCACCACAAAGCTTTCTGTGCTGTTTTTGTTTCGAGTGAGCAGTTACTTGCAAATAAGCTGTAGCAAGTTTGCTGTATATTGGTTACAGGCACCGCTGTGTTTTTAACCTCTGACTCCATAGGAGTTGTACACTTAACGGATAGGTTATTTTTTATAACTAGACTTTAATGTGTTTTTAACCTCTGACTCCATAGGAGTTGTACACTGGTAATGCGTCCTTGCTTGAATGATGAAATCAACGTGTTTTTAACCTCTGACTCCATAGGAGTTGTACACTAATAAACATTACTGCAAACACAGTTTCAACTATCAATGTGTTTTTAACCTCTGACTCCATAGGAGTTGTACACAATTTTGAGGAATTACGCCGCCCGCACTTGCTTGAATTGTGTTTTTAACCTCTGACTCCATAGGAGTTGTACACTCTCTCGTTGAAGAGCAAATCGGCGGGCTTAATAAATGTGTTTTTAACCTCTGACTCCATAGGAGTTGTACACGATAGCCCAGGTATTACTTCAAGGCTTGGAACGTAATGTGTTTTTAACCTCTGACTCCATAGGAGTTGTACACTATCGTTTAGTCATGATTAATTCTCCTTATCCAACGTGTTTTTAACCTCTGACTCCATAGGAGTTGTACACAACACAATCGGTAAACTAGCAAATCAACAATTAAAGTGTTTTTAACCTCTGACTCCATAGGAGTTGTACACATTTGCTCTTGTTCTTGAGGCGCCAGTTTAAAAGTAGTGTTTTTAACCTCTGACTCCATAGGAGTTGTACACTCAAGTTCAAATTAGCTTTGGTGGTCGATGGGAAAGCGTGTTTTTAACCTCTGACTCCATAGGAGTTGTACACTAAAGATACTTTTGGATTTATGCCTGCCTTTATAGCTGTGTTTTTAACCTCTGACTCCATAGGAGTTGTACACATATTGCATCTTTTCCAAAGTTAGTGTTAAGGGGATTGTGTTTTTAACCTCTGACTCCATAGGAGTTGTACACTTAATTGCTTACAACATACGCACTTACTAATCATTGTGTTTTTAACCTCTGACTCCATAGGAGTTGTACACGAATACTGCGCCGAACTACTCCCAACTATCAAAGAGTGTTTTTAACCTCTGACTCCATAGGAGTTGTACACTACCAAAAGGAGAAAGACCACTAGAGTATGACATAGTGTTTTTAACCTCTGACTCCATAGGAGTTGTACACTTTAGCATGAGATGTGTGGGAATGTCAACTTAAAATGTGTTTTTAACCTCTGACTCCATAGGAGTTGTACACATGGTTTTTATAAAATAGATTTTATTGGAGAATACCGTGTTTTTAACCTCTGACTCCATAGGAGTTGTACACCACTAGTTGCTTATCAAGAACAGCAAGTTCAAATAGTGTTTTTAACCTCTGACTCCATAGGAGTTGTACACGTGTTAGCCGCTAAAGCGTTACCCGCACGAAACGGTGTTTTTAACCTCTGACTCCATAGGAGTTGTACACAAATAGAAGCAAAGTACGCCACCCGTAACAAAGCTGTGTTTTTAACCTCTGACTCCATAGGAGTTGTACACGAATTGTTACG
>NZ_JBXXZH010000021.1:0-66425 GCF_059640475.1 Calothrix sp. CBUCES-K 9914 | reverse complement strand
GTTACAGGAGTATTTACAACTGGAGGTGTTACAGGAGTGTTTACAACTGGAGGTGTTACAGGAGTGTTTACAACTGGAGGTGTTACAGGAGTATTTACAACTGGAGGTGTTACAGGAGTGTTTACAACTGGAGGTGTTACAGGATTATTTACAACTGGAGGCGTTACAGGAGTATTTACAACTGGAGTAATACTTTCTTTATCTGTTTTAGGTGGAGTAATTGTCACACCAACATTTGATTCTACATTTCGTACAGGTTGGGTCGATGTACTTTGCTCACTGTGACTACTGGAATTATTACGGTTATTACGCAGGTTGGTGTCTGATTGAACTTCTGAAGTTGTTAATACATTATCAACGTTACCACCTTCTCGAAATAGTGCTGTGTCAACAGTCTCCTCAGTGGTTGGAGATAGTTTAATAAACGATGGGTCTTTGATGGTATCAGAACCTGATATCGGTGATTGTTTTGTTAAAGCTTCTGATGTTTCAGCCCGAACGCTATTGAGCGCTGGGTCACTTACCGCGTTAGGATTTTGTCGGGTTAAATCAAGTCCTCGAACTAAATCACTAGTATCATAAAAAGTCCGCAGGTCAAATTCATATAGTCCCTGAAATTTACCCTTAACAACAACCATCATCTGCCCAGCAGAAATAACTTGGCTGTTAGAACCATCTTTGTTGAAAACTTCAATCCCACTGTTAGTCAAGGCGCCAATAACTGTAGTATCTGTAACTTTATCGTAACGCACAAACAATGCCGAGCCGCGAATTGCAGCAGCAGCATTTGGCGTTCTGATATTTGTTTGCCCTTGCCGAGGTGGAATCAATAATAGTACAGTTCCGCGATTGAGGGTAAAATTTCGAGTTTGTGGCAAAAACTGAAATACGGCTTGTTCACCAACTCGTGCCATAGAACCGTCGTTGAAACGCAAATCAGCTAGTGATAATCTTCCTGTTGACAACCCATCCCCAGGTATCATTGAATCCGAACGCTGCGCCCTTCGCCTTGGCTGACGTTGTGGCATTAATTGCACTAAGTTACGTAAGTCTTGGATTACAGCTTTAGTTAAGGGTGTCTGTGCATTAGCTGGATTTGATACAGGCAGTATTGCTACTCCTGACAAACTAATTACCAGAAGTGGCAACAAATTGCGAATTTTTTGTTGCAGTTCGTCGATTCTACTCATACTTAACTAGGTAAAAGGGGTTCAAGAGGTCACTCTTCAGGTCTGTTGTATCAGACCTTAGATATGTTACAACGAGTTTACTTAAGTATTTTTGCTGAAACTTTATCAAATCTTAAAGATAAAAAATATTTCAGCGTACTATAAATGATTTACTAAATTATCTACAAAACCTACTGAACAGTCGCGCTGACAATATACTTAATGTATTTTGTTACTTCTGATAGGTAGAACACACGTGTGCATATCATATCACTAACCAATACTTAAGTATATACTTAGGTACAAGTATTCAAAACCCTGATGTTAGCCGCACGTTACATCCTTAAGATAATTGAAATATCTAAAAGAATTCCTTACTCTAACTTTCCTCAACCACGCCACGAAAGATGCAACTGAATCAACCTAAGAATTTTTTTTTACCGTGGATTTTGCTGGCTTGCAGTATAACTTCTCTGTATATACAGAAAGTAGAGGCAACAATAGTTACAAATCTTTCTCAATCGGAAAGAAAATCCCTGAATGTATCAAATATACCATACTTTAGTGTTAAAGGAGTAAATTCACACAAGCTTACCCAGACTACACAGGTGTCAACTAGGTTCCCTGATGCTATAACTGCTTCACCAATATTGATACAACTGGCGCCTGACGATGATTTAACCAAGTCGCTAGAAATAGTTCAAGCCACTCCGGAAAACAGAGAAAATCCTAAACCTCAAAAGCCACAAGAACCTCCACAGGTTGAAGCACAACCAAATGAACCAGCACAACCAACTCCAACGCAAATCGAGCAGCGCTTAGAAAAACCTGATACCGATTATAGTAAAAGGCTAGAAAGGCTTTTACGTCTTCTCGACAAAACCAAACAACCAGCAAATAGTACTAATAGAGAACTAGGAAGCATTATTATAAGACCCCGAACATCAGAAATTGGTACAATCATTGCTAAACCAAGGCAAATTGAACAACCACCCCTTCCAACTAGACCACCTACATCTCAACCTGCAACAAAAACCCCAGTTCCAGCATCTGAACCTATTGCTTATCTACTCGGACGAGTCAGTTACTTCCAAACCAACAATCTTTTCGCCTCCAAAGTAGACCCAATTGAAGACGGATTAATATATTCTGGTATAACACTTGCTAGTGCGCCTTTAAAGTTAAGCTCAAAAACATTCCTAAATGGTTCAGTCGATGCAAATATTATTCGTTACATCAATCAATCTGAATTTAATTACAACCAAATTCGGTTCAATGTAGACTTATATCACCAACTTACTCGTCGCATGTATGGCGAAATCGGTTGGAGCAACCAACAGTTATTTTATGCCAAAAACAGTAGTCGTTTTGGATTTGCATCTGGCGACCGTTTCTTCAATGAAAACTCATTTCACCTATCCCTAGGACGTAGAGACTCTTTAACAAAAAAATTGATGCTCGATAGTTTTTACGATTTGCGCTGGAGTATAGCTGAAGTACCTCTCAAACGTGACCGTATTACAAACTCATTATGGCTGTCGTTGAGTTATTACTTACAGGAATCATTAAATGTCGGTTTGGATTATCAATTTACTATCTCCGACTTTACCCAGCGCAGTCGCGAAGACTTATATCATCGATTATTTACTCATCTCAACTACAAAGCTACTGATACTAGCAGCATTAGTTTCCAAGGAGGAGTTACTCTGGGTAATTCCACTGAAACTAACATTAATTTTGATGGTTGGTTTTTTAGTATAAATTACAATTGGGAAATCGGTAGATTCTAAGTCCAATTATGGTTTAATTAGTAACTAATCCAATCGCTCCAACTACCAGCATAAAGCTTACAGTTTTGAAAACCCGCTAGTTCTAATGAGAGTAAATTGACACATGCAGTAACACCTGAACCACAATAAACAATGATTTCTTGGCTGTCTGATAACGATGATAAAATATTTTGCCATCTAGCTTTTTGATCTTCAATGCAACACAAATAGCCCGAACTTTTGGTAACAGATTGCCAAGGATAATTTACAGCACCCTCAATATGTCCAGCAACTTTATCAATAGGTTCTCGAATACCTAAGTAGCGTTCTTCCTCGCGCGAGTCTATTAACACCACACCTGGTAGATCTTTACGATTCTTAACTTCGTTGATATCTACAACCATAGTTCGTTGGATAGATAGTTGGAAGTTTTCGGTAAAAGCGGTCTCAATAGGTTGCCTAACTTCATTTGTAACAGGATGTAGCAGTGATAACCATCCAGCAAAACCTCCATCTAAAACCGCGACTCTTTGATGTCCCATGTAGCGTAATAACCACCATAAGCGCGCGGCAAACGCAAGTCGCGAATCATCGTATGCTACAACTAGTGTTTGACTGCGAACACCCATTTTTGATAACGATTGAGCTAGCTTAGATAAGTCAGGTAAAGGATGTCTTCCTCCATGCTCACTAACTGGACTGGAAAGATCTTCGTTCAAATCAAGATAATATGCATTTTTAATATGGCTAATTTGGTACTGTTGCTTTCCTAACTGTGCATCAGCAAGCGAAAACCGACAATCAACAATCACTACCTCCTCATCATCAAGATGCTCAACTAACCATTGCCCCGAAACTACATTCATACTTATACTCCCATATCCCTATGTCTCAAGAGGAATTTATACCACAGTCAACAGCCGATGGAACGTACACTTTTTTTTCTCAAGAATTTAAGGAATCGTATCACAGCCACTTCGGCGCCAGACAAGAAAGTTTTCAAAAATTTGTTGTTCCGACACAACTAGCAACCAATTCAGCACAACGAAGAGAAAAATCAGTTATCCGAATTTTAGATATTTGCTACGGACTTGGATATAACACTGCTGCTGCGCTACAAACTATTTGGAACGTTAATCCTGATTGTAATATCGAAATTATTGGTTTAGAGTTCAATCCAAACGTACCACGTGCCGCACTTAGTCACAATCTGTATGCTGACTGGAATTTTGAGTACATTGATATTTTGACGACACTCGCGAATACGTGTCACGTACAAAACAATAATTTCAGCGCAAAATTACTGATTGGTGATGCAAGAAATACAATCAAACAGGTTATGGAGTCAGGGTTTGAAGCTTCGGCAATTTTCCTTGACCCCTTTTCTCCTCCGCAATGTCCACAATTGTGGACAATTGAATTTATTACTCTTGTTTCCAGGTGTCTACACACGGAGGGATTACTTGCTACATACTCTTGTTCCGCAGCAGTTCGGACAGCGTTGTTAACATCAGGTTTGGTTATTGCTTCAACTCCTCCTATTGGCAGAAAAACACCGGGTACTGTTGCAACACATCCTGCCTCTAAACAATTACTGACACAATACTCACCCCTCTCAATCCCCGAACTCGAACATTTACATACACGCGCGGCAATTCCGTACCGTGATCCCCTACTTTGCGATACTGCCCAAGTCATACTCGAACGGCGCCAACTAGAACAACATCATAGCAACCTTGAACCTACTTCTCGTTGGCGAAAACGCTGGTCAACCGCAAATTCTCTTAATTCAATGTTAAATTAGTATTAATTTATACAAAAAACCTGTGAGAAGAAAATATAGTATGTAAAAAGTCTTTGTGATCAAAATCACTTTGAATAGCGGTTTTTATCACTGCAATAAGTAACTTTACAAGAGTTTGATAATTTCTAATAAGTTTTTATGGGAAAATACATAATTTGTTTACAAAGTGTTCATCAAGAAATAAAAATATAATATTATGGTTAGACCCGAAACATAAATTTAGTAAGAGTTAGACTGATTTTGCACATCTATGTTCATAAATCTCCGTATAAAACCTGATTTAAGATTCGTCCAAATTGCCCATACTAGAAAGGTAGGTAGGGAATTTTGACAACAATTTTCCCAAGCACCTTGAAAGATAAAAACCTTAATGCTTTACAATTGGCAATAAATTAAGTTTGCGTTGTGTAGCAGTTCCGTAAAATTGGTGAGAATTTTGAGGTGAAGGAGTGCAAACCCGATGTCATCTCTATTTGGTGACTGAAAAATAACCGACAAATTCTTACCAGACATGTAGGATTACTGCCGATACGTAAAATTAAGTCAATGCAAGCACTCTGTTGCATATAAATTAAATTCAAATTGTTTTTTTAAGAATTGGAGCGCCTCTGTGGTTTTGAAATCCAATTATACAGGTTCTACCGAAAAAGTTAGCAGTAGTTCAAACCCCTCAAGTAATACTTGGGGCATAAGTTCAGATCAAGCTGTAGAATTGCAAAAAGCACAAGCGAATTCTTTTGGTTTATCAAAACAAGACTATATGCTTGAAAATGTTGAAGCCATATCATCTTGGACAAGCCAGAAAACTAGTTCTGGCTATAAATCATTGGTTTCAAGAACGCAGCAAGCCGAATCACAAGTGGAAATTTTTGATGGTGATACACCCAAAGTGTTAGTCGTTGACGATCATGCAGCCAGTCGGATGACATCTGTAGCTTTGCTGGCTATGGAAGGTTATGAAATTATTGAAGCCGATAGTGGGTATGGTGCTATTGAACTAGTAACTCATTCCTCGCCCGACTTGATACTGCTTGATGTGATGATGCCAGGAATGGACGGGTTTGAAGTTTGTCAGCGAATCAAGCAAAACGAGCAAACTCGATTAATCCCGATCATTTTTATCACAGCCTTGAACGATAGACATTCTCGTATTCGCGGTATCGAGGTTGGAGCTGATGATTTTTTAACCAAACCGTTTGACCGTTTAGAATTAGCAGCGCGCGTGAAGTCACTAGTGCGGCAAAAGCGGTTGAATGAAGACCTTGACCATGCCGAAAAAGTATTATTTTCGATAGCACGGGCAATCGAAAGTCGCGACCCGAATACTGGCAACCACTGCGAACGCTTGATACAGTTGGGTAAGTCATTTGGTGAATATCTAAAGCTCTCACGTAATCAAATTCGTGATTTGATGTGGGGAGGTTATTTGCATGATATTGGTAAAGTTGGTATCCCCGATTATATATTGCTAAAATGCGGTAAGTTAACGAGTGAAGAGTGGGATATAATGCGTCAGCACGTCATTATTGGGGAACGAATTTGTCAACCATTACGTAGCACCCGTGGCGTACTACCAATTATTAGGCACCATCACGAGCGCTGGGACGGTTCAGGGTATCCAGACGGACTTAAAGGTGACAAAATACCTAAATTGGCGCAAATTTTCCAAATTGTTGATATTTATGATGCTCTAACAAGTGAACGTCCTTATAAGAAAGCTTATACTCCAGAAGAAGCACTCTCTACAATGAGAGAAGAAACTGCCAAAGGGTGGCGTAATCCAGAATTGATGGATAAGTTTACTGACTTTATTCGCTCAAGCGCAAGCTTCTCAAGCTCACTAACTTAACTTTTTTCAGTAGCGAAACTTAAATGTAAGCGGTTAGCATTTCGATTCTGGATGATTAGCTGGTATTATTTGAGCCTGAACTCCCAAGCAAAGAAGCCTCCTTAAGAGGGCGCCAACTTCAAACAGTGCGGAGTATCTCTGGTAAAAATAACGCAATTCACACATGCAGTATCGCTAATTATGGTAGTAGTAGCAATTCTGGCTGCGGGACGCGGCACAAGGATGAAATCGAGTCTGCCCAAGGTTTTACATAAATTAGGTGGACTATCGCTGGTCGAGCGAGTCCTTTATAGTGTTGAGCCGACGCAACCATTTAGGCGGATGATAATTGTTGGGTATCAAGCCCAAGAGGTTAAAACTGCGATGCAGTCAATACCTAATTTAGAGTTTGTTGAACAAACCACACAGTTGGGAACAGGACATGCCATTCAACAACTACTACCGCATCTAGAGGGTTATGAGGGTGATTTATTAATTTTGAATGGTGATGTACCCTTGCTGCGCCCAGAAACTATAAAAAATCTCCTACAAACCCATCAAGAGAATCAAAACGCTGCTACAATACTAGCTGCTCACTTGCCCGACCCCAAAGGTTACGGGCGTGTTTTTTGTAATAGTCAAAACTTTGTGCAGCAAATTGTAGAGGACAAAGATTGTACTGCTGCTCAAAGACAAAATAGTCGCATCAATGCTGGAATATACTGTTTCCGCTGGCAGGACTTAGCGCTTGTACTACCTCACTTACAAGCAAACAACGCTCAGAAAGAGTATTATCTTACGGACGCGGTTACACAAGTTTCACCAGTAATGGCAGTAGATGTTGAAGATTACCAAGAAATTCTGGGTATCAACGACCGACTTCAGTTAGCAGGCGCCTACGAAATTTTGCAAAACCGCATAAAAAATCAATGGATGGCAGCAGGTGTAACTATAATTGACCCATCGAGCGTCACAATTGATGAGACAGTACAGCTACACCCAGATGTAATTATCGAGCCGCAAACCCACCTACGAGGTTCTACTGTAATTCATACAGGCTGTAGGATAGGGCCGGGAAGTTTGATCGAAAACAGTAAAATTGGTGAAAACGTCACAGTACAGTTTTCTGTAATTATAGATAGCAGTGTTTCAAATACTGTTCGTATAGGTCCCTACGCCCACTTACGTGGTCATGTTGAAGTTAGTGAAGGGTGCCGTATTGGAAACTTTGTAGAATTGAAAAACACCAAGTTAGGTACAAAAACGAACGTCGCTCATCTTTCATACTTAGGTGACACAACAACTGGTAATAAAGTAAATATCGGTGCCGGCACAATAACAGCGAACTACGACGGTTATAAAAAACATCCAACCAAAATAGGCGATAACACAAAAACAGGTTCCAATAGCGTTTTAGTGGCGCCGCTCAACCTTGGCTCAGACGTTTACATTGCGGCAGGTTCAACAGTCGCGACTGATATCCCCGACGACTGTTTAGTTATTGCTCGTCCACAACCAGTTATCAAACCAGGCTGGGTATCAAAAAAACGAGAACAAAATACGTAGGGTGTGTGACGCTACCAAAAATCCTGAAACGAAGCGAATAAACTGGTAGCGTCACGCACCTTAATTTCCGCTTACAGGTTTAAAAAAGGTGCGTGAAGGCTACTGGATGCTAGCTTCGTTTCGTAATTGTTAGTAGCCTTCACGCACCCTACGCAACTCCAACTTGTGGTTCGTCAGGAAGTTCTAGAGTATCGTTCATCTTTTCGCCATCGTGATAAGCTGCCAGTAAGACTTCGCTGGTTTTTCCCCATGCAATTGTTCCTTTGGCATCAACCGCAATGGCGCCAAAATCACGCTCATTTATTGTTGCTTCGTTAAATGAACGCTGCATCGCTTCAAATAAAGACATTCCATCTGTCACCCGCACTACTATACGTGGCGCCAAGCACTCATCAAGAATATGCTCCCCAATACCTGTACAGCTAACACCCGCATACTTAGTAGCATAATTCCCAGCCGGCATAGCAGAATCACTAACACGCCCAATACGTTCAAACCCTTTTCCACCAGTAGAAGTACCAGCGGCAATTCTTCCATGAGTGTCAAAAGCAACAACGCCAATTGTGCCTCTACCAGCACTACTTTCAACTAGTTCTTTTTCAGCTACTACCCCTGCCATTGTCTTTTTAAAATTATCCTGGCGTTCTTGTAGCCATTCAGAGAGACGTAAATCTGTAAGCGGATTATAACTGGGTATCTGTAGCTCTCGCGTTAACTCACTGGCGCCAAAATCTGATAGCACTCGGTCGGCAGACGACTGGAGAAATTGCGCTAAATTAATTGGATTCTGAATACGTGTAACATTAATTACGCCACTAAAACTTTGAGATGCGCCATCCATTAAAGAAGCACTCATCCGAATTTGTCCATCAGATTGTAGTACAGAACCAGTACCAGCATTAAAACGTGGATCATCTTCTAACAAATGGCAACCATGTACTACTGCTTCCATCGCTGTGGCGCCGGACACAAGTAAGGCGTAAACTTCTTCTAATACTTTATATAGCGATTGGCGTACTATTTCAACACCACCTTTACCTTTGAGTGAACTACCTGCCCCACCATGAATAATTAATTTAGGTCGCACCTGTGTAACTCCGTATATTTAGTCATGAATCTTCAGTTGTAGCTTGGGAACGCCGACGGCGGCACCTTTCAGAGCAATATTTTACTTCGTCCCAGTTTTTTTCCCATTTTTTGCGCCATGTAAAGGGAAGTCCACAAACCGGGCAGATTTTCGTTGGCAGATCAGACTTTGAGCGCGTGCGTGCCATAAATGCTGTACAAAATATCTTGAGTTTAAGTTCTGTCAAGTGTGGAATTATATTATATCCTCATTCGCTCTTTTGCTTTAACTTAAAATCCACCACTATCTGTGCTTTTGTGCTAACTTTTAAATAAAAAAATTATTAATGAACTTAATGTTAGTGGATATTTCGCTCCTGTAATTTATTTAACAGCTAGTGCTAGCAGCAAGCGACTGACAACACGACCATCAGGTAATTGGTAAAAGTTTAGCTCTCCTCCCATTCGTCTAATTAAGTTTTGACAGATAAGTAAGTGTAAACCTGGTGGATAGTCTATAGAGGATGATGCAAGCACATCTTTTGAACTATTTTGATATAGTTCTGCAAGCAACTGCGCTTCCATAATACCATTATCAGTAATCGAAAGTTCTAATAAATCCTCTTCGAGGCACCGACACCAAAAGTCTATTCTTCCTCCAGGTACAGAACGCTCTACTGCTGCTAATAATATTTCATTTATTATTAATTCAATCTTCGCTATATCCCCAACAATAATTAACGAGTATTGCGATAAGTTTGAGTTTATCTTTTCTGTAGAGACGTGATGAATTACGTCTCTACTAGTATTCTCTACAGTATTTTTTCCTAAACCATGTACTCCTACCCATAATGTTTTCTCTTTAAGGGGTTTATCAACTCGTTCGAGCGCGCGTTTGAGTAAGCTGGCAATAGGCATTTTTTCAGATGCTATGTGTAACTGCCACTGTTCTTCTCTCAGTAGACCAGTTACTGATAAATAAGTACTTTCCAACTGACGTAGCATTTGTTGATAACGTACTTGTGTAAATTCGTTATTTGGAACTCCTAATGCTTTAATTTGATTAATTATAGAGGTAGTAGCCCGCTGATTATCCTCAAATCTTCGGTGTTTATACCAATTAATTTGTTCTAATTGTTGCTTTGATTTGAGTAGTGCTTGTCCAACCTGACGAAAACGTCGCGACCAAGCAAGTTGACTAGTTAGCATTTCTGCCGCATTTAAGCTTTGTTCAGCCCAGCGACGCGCGATACTATCCCCTATCACCACTACACCGGTTGCCTCATAATCAGGGCTAGTGCGTAATACCATTAATAAAAGTTGACCGATACCCGAACCATATAGCCATTTACGTGTGTGTAAAGGCAAGTCTTCGATTTTAACAAACATTGTTTTTTCACTACCTAACGCCCACTGTATCAAAGCTTCAGTTTGTATTGACACTATAGCTTCGGTGTTAACGGCAAACTCATCTTCAGTAGTGAAACCAGGTATAATTTCAGCATATTGTCCCCCAGGTGTCCAAGATAGCATCAAGACTAAAGGGCAGTTAAGAACAGAGGCAATTTGACGCAAAGAGATAATTTCCAAATTATTATTACTACCTGGTTCCGTATCGGCGCCTTGGGCTTCTTGCAGAATACCTAACGATTCTTGAAAGCTTTGCATTATTTTAGAATTCTGCTCAACATTGAAATATAACTGCCATTGCCGAGTAATCACACCTACCTGCTGACCAACAATTTGAACTAATTCCCTTTCCCGTGCTGTCCAAGCTCTGTAATGTGCGTGTGTAATCAACATTAATGATTCTGGTGCATTCCCAACCTGACAGTTAGCTACAATTAAAGAGCGAACTCCAACTTCGAGTAAACAAGAACGCCAGTTAAAAAACCGTAAATCTTCTTCTAAGTTTTCAATTGCAATAGCTTCTTCTGAACGCTGTAAAAGTAACCAGTCTACCTCACGCAAACCTTCAAACTTAAAGTTGAATGGGCGCCGATTTGACGATTGAGTTTGAAACAGAATTTCGTACTTACTATGGTCATGATTGTAGTACAGTAATACAAATCGCATGGCGCCGAGTCGTTCTATGATTTTTTTGGCGCAGTTGCTCAAGGTTTGTTCAAAATCATGTTCGCTATATATCCCTTTGGCAACTTCGCTGGTCAGCTTAGCATCACCTCGAATTTGCTCGATTGTATTTTCCATTTCTTCGGCAGGTGCAACAAGCGAAACTAAACCAGCTGCACCTTGAACAAAGCTTTTATCAGTTTCTTTCCAAATGCGTGCTTCTGATGCTTCGATTGCTAAAAAACCAAGTAAATCCTTTTGCCAAATAATCGGCGCCGCAAGTAAAGACCGAACGTGTAAGCGCTGCATCAACTGGGCAGTAAAATGACTTTTGAGTGAACTGCGTCCTTCCCCGATTACAACAATTTCATTCATTGCCAAAGCATAGTAGAAGTCGCTCAACTCCTCAACCGTTATGGAATCAGCAGCAGTTCGATTGTTCTCAAACTGGTTTTTATCAAACTGATTTTTATCAAGCTTTTGTGTATTGCCATTCGAGTAACTGCTAAAACGGCGCCAAAAATACCGACCTTCGCGTTCATACCAGTAGATGTGAGTACGAGTTGGCGCCGTGAATTCATGTACAGCCTTAACTACAGCTTCTATACGCTGCATTAAGTTATGAGATGATTGTATTTTTTGTAACAAGTTTAGTAAAGGTTCTTCAAGACGCTTAGTATGCTTTTGCTGCCAATCAAGCTCATACTGATGTAGTGCAGCAGCTAATTCCCCCAATACCATCATCAATCTTGCTTTAGCATCGCTAGGCAAAAGATATCCCCAACGAGTTGAACCAAGTAAAAGTAAACCTAAACAGCGGTCTTTATAACGAATTGGCAGAATGATAGTACCTTGTATTTTATGCTTTTTAGCTAATTCTTGCCATCCTCCAGTACGCGCTTCTGCCTGCAAATCCGCAACGCCTACTGGACGTTGTTCAATAACTACCTGTTCTAATAAATCTCCAGGGCTTAGAACAAATCGCTGATTTAAATAACTATTATCATTCCCAGGCGCCAAACCTCCCTTACCAATCAAAATATGATTTAAGCGGTCATAAAGCGCCACCCATACCAAGTTATAGTCAAATTGTTCTTTGACAAAAGTAATAATAGTTTGAATAAGAACATCAATATTATCCTCTTCCCGGAGGCTCTGTAGGACACGCCCCAAAGAGATAATATGTTGTTCAGCGCCGATTGGTCGTTGTGGCTGCCCCATAGAAGCGGTCGTTTCGTAAAAAATAATATAGCTGGTTTGTACTTAAGATGCCCAAATACTTCCAAGACCTATCAAAATCTTGTGGAACAGGCATCCTGCCTGTCCCACTAACCCCCCACCAACAATGAACGACATATACCAACTAACAATTCGCCCAATATTATTTAACTCAGTAAAAGCTGACCCCGAAAAACTGCACTCTACAACGATTCGCAGCTTAAACTGGTTAAGCGACATTTGTTACAGTCCATCTTACAGTTGGGTAAACAAACGCTTACAGCAGACTTTTTGTCTATTCGATAAACGTTTAGAGCAAAACTTATTTGGATTGCATTTTCCTAACCCAGTAGGTTTAGCAGCTGGCTTCGACAAAGACGGTGTAGCTGCACCGATATGGGGAAGCTTAGGATTTGGGTTTGCCGAATTAGGAACAGTTACATTTCATCCTCAACCTGGAAACCCACAACCAAGGCTTTTTCGTTTACCTGAAGATAATGCAGCGCTTAACCGAATGGGTTTTAATAATTTAGGCGCCGCTGATATGGCAAGGAGATTAACACAGATACGTAATAACTTAACCTTACCCATACCCATTGGTGTTAATCTGGGCAAATCAAAAATTACGCCCCTTGAAACTGCTGCTCAAGATTACCGGGATAGTTTCCGCTTACTCAAAAATTGCGGTGATTATTTTGTTGTTAACGTTTCTTCACCTAATACACCAGGTTTACGCGCGCTTCAAGATGCTGCAATGCTTTCTTCTATCCTTGAAGCTTTAGGAAACGAAAACACTGTACAAAAACCAATATTTGTCAAGATAGCGCCAGATTTAGAATGGGAAGCAATATCAGACATTATAGAGCTAGCATTCAAGTACAAACTAGCGGGAATCATAGCCACGAATACAACAATTCGTCGCGATAACTTAAAAACACAGCTAATAGCAAAAACTGGAAAATCTCCTCAAGAAGAAGCGGGTGGAATTAGTGGGGCGCCTGTACGTGACCGTGCAACTGAAATAATTCGTTACATTTACAAGCATTCTCAAGGGCAAATACCAATTATTGGCGTTGGTGGTATATTCACCGCAGCTGATGCATGGGAAAAAATCACAGCAGGCGCCTGTTTAGTTCAAATTTACACAGGTTGGATATACGAGGGTCCTTGGATGATACGCCGCATTCTTGAAGGTTTGCTTGTTTTACTGGAAGAAAGAGGATTGACTTCGATAAGTGAAGCAGTAGGAAAGGGGTTAGTTAATTAATTTTTTTGTCCCCTTTCCACTCCGCTTATTTCTCAATTGGGAAAAACTCCCTAGCTTTGCGGTCATACCTCCATGCAATACCGTCAGGGTCACGGTTACGACTCCATTCTGGAAAATCTGGGTCATCACGCCGTTTGAAGACAGTACTGGAGTATACACTTAACCTTTTCGCAAGTTCTGATTGAATCAATGAACCAAACACTAGCTGAAGAGCTAATGTTTTAGTTCCTTCATCAACGTGTTGCGGTTCTTCTTTAACTTCAGCTTGTAGCAATTCAGCTTTCGGTAATTCCGCGTGCTTAACTTCTGCTTGTTGTACTTCAGTATCGTTTTTCTCTGTTTGAGGTACTTCAGCTTGTATTAATTCAGCTTCTTTTACTTGAGGTGTTGCTTTCGATGTTTCTTCAAGTGCTACTGACGAAGGTTGTTTTTCCTCAAATACCAACGGCATTGTTGTTGGCGCCGCTAAAAGAGGCATAGCAGTTGTCGAACTTTTTCTTGGCTCTTGCCTAACAGGTTCACTACTATCAAATATGTTGCCAAGAATATTGGCAGTCATAAAATAGTACACTTGTTTACCATCGTTAGTATTAAGAACACTGGCGCCGAATTCAGAAGCTTTGGTATCGAGAAAGCGTTTAGCCTTATCTCCAGAAAAGTTACCCCGAATGGCTAAATCCATTGGGGTTATACTACCCTGGTTCTGCTGAATTAGCTGATGGAACATTGGATTAACTCCCTGGCACCACTTATCCCATTGATAGCGTTGCCAAAGATTAATAGCCGTTATCAGTAAAATTAGCCCTAGCCAAAGGCGCCAGGTCGAAACCAGGAAAACAACCAGAAAAGAGATAGGCAAAAGCAAAACGAGAAAACCCTTCCCGTAGCTTTCGATTGTTTTGTCACTCATGCCGATTATTACCCAGTAATTGTTTTGCATGTTGGGAAATAATATCATCTTGGCAAAAAGTGCGATACACGTCTGTATCCAAGGTAGTTTGAAGGGAAAATTTTCCATTCAGATTTCAACCAAAGCTACATTTTTGCCAAAAGATAAACATGGCAAAATTATAGGCAAAAATGGAAAAAAAATCTTTACTTGTATTTAATACTACATAAATCCACTTAATTTTATTTTATTTGACTTTTGTACTGCTTTCCGTACTCTTTTATATACATTTTCTGTAATTTCCAAGTATATATTAGTACATACGTTCAAAGTGTATTGATTCCTGTAGAATCTTTAAAGGTTATCTACTATTAATTGAGATCACATGGAGCCAACAGAAGCTCAATATCTTGTACTGAATGCCCTTGAAACATTGGAGTTACTAGAGGGTATGCTTTATGATGAAGAGAGAGGATTTTATCTTATTAGTACTCTTAGTTCTATTTTACCAATAGCACTTGTTCTACAAGATGGGGAAATAATTCCAACTTCGTGGGCATCGGACATATGAAAGAACCAACACAAAAGCAGAAGCAACAATATCAAAGATTAAATGAACTTTTTGCCCAAGCCCGCTCCCGATATTTAGAAGCAGGTGGTGATCCACGGCGCCCGGTTGACAACAGTTACTTAACAGAGGAAGAAAGGAAAGAAGCACTTGAACTAGGAGCGCAAATTTTCGGCGTTGAAGTAAAAGACAGCTACGTTCATTGTCAAGGACGTTCTTGGAAGCTAAATGAAAAACCCGTAGGTTAGGCGTCCCGCCTGACCGACTCATATTTTTTGGCTATTTACTGGTCTGTATCATTAATTTTGGGTTGTAGCACGGGCGTCCCCCCTGTGCAGTGACATATATATTTTTACGTGTCATTAGTTCTGGTCGGCTCACGGCGTCTCGCCTGACCGGACGCACAGGCGGGACGCCTATGCTACAACAACCCAAATTTTATGACACGGACTACTACTGATTCGTGTCAATAGTTTTGATGAGTGTAAAAAACGAACCGCAAAGTACGCAAAGCGCGCAAAGGAAGAATTAAGAAGCGATAACACACCAAAACTATTGATACAAAACTAACAAAATTATGTGCGATACCAAGTGATTTTCCTAGAGGATATATTTGTATGAAACTTATCCTCTAGGAACTGGCGCCGTAGTTAGCGATTTTCCTAGAGGATATTTTATATAAAACTTATCTTGTGTGACTTACTAGTATTTTTTTACCACATAAACACAGAGGAAAGAGATTTAAGATTGGCGCCAATTCTGTATTTATCGGCACCTCCAAACTGGCAAATAAATCTTTTCACATTGCTATTGACATTGTGTAATACAGATACTACATTAAGATTACAGAGCGAAAAACAGATTTCGTTGTTTGTATCTGTAAATTAAATAACTTATGTGGCGGGTAGCTCAGTTAGGTAGAGCGCTTACATCCTTGTTTCCACCTTGTCTGAAAAGAACGATTAATGAGGGTTATCGGCTATTACCCGAGAGGTCGCAGGTTCAAATCCTGCTCCGCTACACTTATTTAATTGCAGTATAAAATTGTGCGGGATTAGCCAAGTGGTAAGGCAGAAGACAAACGCAAGTTTGATCCTTGATTAACACCTTGTCTGAAAAGACCGAATAATTGAGGGTTATCGGGTTCTTCCATTCCGCAGGTTCAAATCCTGCATCCCGCAAAAAATTTATTATTTACGCGGAGGTCGTCTAACGATAAGACGCCCAGAGATTCTTTTTTTCGCAAACTTGCCCGAAAGGGACGTAGAAATTAAGGTTATCGTTTCCAACTGGGTGATGGTGAGTTTAATTCCACCTCTCCGCGCCAAATATATTTTCTATTTAGCTTTGAACTAAACACTCATGGCTATATTTTGCCTGCAAAGGCTGGAGTGTAGTATATGAATTACAACTTTTTTACAAAATCCCATAATAAAGCCACACCCCAAAATCAGCCTATACCTGGACGCGAATCAGAAATGATTCAGGGGCGTAGTGGGGGATATATGTTTGATGCTGGTATCTGGCAAATGCTGCGTCGCTGCTTACTAATAGGTACAGCGCAAAGCACTTACTACGCTGGCAAAAAAGAATTAACAAACGACTTTGCAACAGTATTAAATCAAGCCATCGGCGAAAATCCTCGTCGTGTTGCCGATGAAATTCTTTATGCTAGCGATGGACGCGCGATTAATAACAGCGCTCCTATCTTGGCTTTAGTGCTGCTATCGATGGGTGAAACACCCGAAGCAAAAACAGCATTCATGGAAATTTTCCCACAAGTTGTTCGTACAGGCAGCCACTTTTACGAATGGTTGAGCTATACAAAATCAATGCGCGGTTTTGGTAAAGTGATTCGCGAAGCTGGTAAAAATTGGTTGGGAAAAGAAGATGTTAAAGGTTTAGCGTATCAACTTTTAAAATATCAACAACGTTCAGGTTTTTCTCACCGCGACGCACTCCGCTTATTCCACGTTAAACCCCAAACCGACGACCATAGATTGCTTTACAATTGGGTAGTCAAAGGTTGGCAAGAATTGCCATCTCAAATTCCCAGCAGCGCACTAGCACAAATTTGGTGGTACGAATGGCTAAAACGTAACCCCAGTCAAACCCACGAAGCAATTCAAAAAGGGCGCCTAACACATGAAATGGCGGCGCCTGTTGGAAAAATGGATAAACAAGCATGGCAATTGCTATTTTTGGAAATGCCAGTGGGCGCCATGCTGCGTAACTTAGGTTCATTAACAGAAATAGGTGTACTACGAAGTGACGAACCTACAAACTTAGACCGAGTAGAAGCAGTTCTTAATAACTTAGAACACCTACGCAAAGGTCGTATCCATCCAATTGACGCCCTTAAAGCACTCAAAACCTACCAGTCAGGAGGTGCATTAGGACGCAGTAAAAAAACTTGGCAACCAGTCGCGCGAATTATAGACATACTAGAAAAAACAGTGGAACTATCATTCGATGTTGTCGAACCTACAAACAAAGTCTTCATGCACGCAGTTGACATATCGGGTTCAATGTCTAGCCAAGTTGCCGACATGGGTTTAACTTGCTGCGAAGTTGCCACAACAATGGCACTAGTAACAGCAAAAGCTGAGAAAAACTATGCTATTCGAGGCTTTTCAACCCAATTCATTGATTTACAAATTACTGCCAAAGACAGCTTTAGTTCAGCAGTTCGCAAAGCCAGCAATCTCAACTTTGGTGGAACCGATGCCTCTGTTGCTTATGATTGGATGATTAAAAACAAATTCAAAGCCGATGTAATTTGCTTTTGGACAGACAGTGAAAGCTGGGCAGGAACAAAACACCCCTCCCAAGCACTAGCTGAATATCGCCAAAAAGTAAACCCCAACGTCAAAGCAGTATACGTCACCTTAACACCATACAGAATCACCTTGGTAGACCCAAAAGACCCAATGTCTTGGGATTTAGGTGGCTTCGACCCAAGTATGCCGCGCGTTATTCAAATGCTAGCTAATGGTGATGTGTAATCTAAACGTTTAAAGGCGCCATATAAACCGAGTTTTTAAAAACCCGGTTTTATTTTTTGTTGTTATACAATTGAAATAATCGCATCCCTAAGCATTATATGCCTAGTTATGACTACAACAATTCGCCTTGTCAAACCTGTTGATACCATGCTACTTGAACCTGGTAGCTTTGTTACAATTCCTAATGTTAGCTGGGAAGAATTTGAGGCGATTTTAGAAAAATTGGGAAATAAACGCTCTTCACGGGTTGCTTACTACCAAGGTACATTTGAAATTATGGTTCCATTGCCTGAACACGAAAAACCGAAAGACATTATTTCAGATATCATTAAAATTTTACTGAAATCCACAGGCAGAAGATACGAACCATTTGGCTCAACAACCTTTAAAAAAGAAGGTGCAGCAGGTGTAGAGCCAGACGCTTGCTTTTACATAGAAAACTATCAATTAATGATAGGTCGGCGCCGTATTGAACCGAATGACCCGGCACCAGATTTAGCAATAGAAGCCGATGTTACTTCTAAAACAACAATCGATGCCTACAAAGCAATAAAAGTTCCAGAAGTATGGATTTACAACGGTAAAACTCTAGTTATCCATTTACTTCAAAACAATAATTATATTGAATCAGATACCAGCCCCACGTTTCCAAATATAGCTATAACCCAGATTATTCCTACAATTATAGAACGTAGCTGGCAAATAGGTCATTTCCAAGCCTTAGAAGAATTTGAACAAATAATAGGAATTTAATCAGACTCTTGTGTCTTGTGGAACAGGCATCCCTGCCTGTCCTAACATATGTATTATACGTAAAACTTCACTATATCTAAAGCGTAAATCGTCATTTAATCTTTGAATATCTTGCATTTTAAAGTAATAACCTGACTCATAAATCTCTGCTTCTGCTAACATCATGGAATATCTTCAGGCATAATAGTCATAATTTCTTCTTTACCAACTCCAGAAAGCATCACTAACCGATTTGCTTGTCGCTCGATTGTTTTTTCAAAGAGATTTCTTACAAGTCTCCCATTTCCAAAGTTTTTATCTCTTTTCGTATACAAATCGTTAAGCTTGTTTAGTAATACTTCTCTGGATGATTCATTTAATTTAAAGTGATTTTTTTGACAAATCTCTTCAAAAATACTGAATAACTCTTGAGGTTTATAATCATCGAAGTAAAAATATTTATTAAACCTGGACTGTAAACCAGGATTAGAGTTAATAAATTTTGACATTTCGTCTGCGTAGCCAGCTACAATAACTACTAATTGACCTCTATAATCTTCCATTCGTTTCAATAGAGTATCGATAGCTTCCTGACCAAAATCATTGCCTGAACCTTGAGATTTTAATGCATACGCTTCGTCAATGAATAGTACACCATCTAATGCTGACTCAATTAAGTTATTGACCTTAGCTGCTGTTTGCCCAATATACCCAGCTACCATTCCTGACCTGTCTGTTTCTATTAAATGACCTTTTGAAAGTATCCCAAGCTCGCGATATATTTCACCCATCAGTCGAGCTACAGTTGTTTTACCTGTACCTGGAGGACCACAAAATACTGAGTGTAATGTCACGGAAATCTTATTAAGCCCTTTTTCTTCACGCAGCTTTTGTATCTTCAAAAAATTGATGAGAGTATTGACCTCATTTTTAACATTTCCCATCCCAACTAGATGATTAAGCTTATTTGAAATGGCGCCTAAGCCAAGGCTTGAACCATCATGTTCAGTTGATTCCTGATTAAATGTGGTATTTCCAGAGCGTTTTAACTCTGCTTTCATACGTTGAAGCTCAAATTCAATTTCATCATGTAAAGACATAATTATTCTCTGTAAAAATATATTTAAGATGTAGTTTTGTACATTATAGTTTCCAATTTTGCTACTTGGCGCCTGCTGTTCATTTCCCGTTCGTCAGCTTCTACAACAGCGTATGCTAATACCATAACTACGGTATTTAAAAGCTTTCTTAGAAGAAAAATAGCAGATTGTGTCACGTTGGATAAAATAGAAAAAATTTATCAATCAAGATGTCCAATATGGAAATGCATAATTTTATATTTAGAACTAATTTAAAAGGACATTCAGAAAAAGTCAAATCAGTTGCGTTTAGTCCGGATGGGCAAAAACTCGCAAGTGCTAGCGATGATAAAACTATAAAAATTTGGAATTCCAAAGGAGAACTTTTTACCCTAAAAGGACATGGAGAGTCTTCATGGTTTGAGGGAAAGGTTAATTCAGTCGCTTTTAGCCCTAATGGTCAGACATTAGCAAGTGGAAGCGATGATAAAACTATTAAATTATGGGATGTGTCTACAGGAAAGGAAATTTATACTTTTACAGGACATGAAGAAACGGTGTACTCTGTAGCATTTAGCCCAGATGGAAAAACTTTAGCAAGCGGTAGTAAAGATAAAAAAGTTAAATTGTGGTCAATAGATTTATCTAAAGAACTATACGAGTTACCAGGACATACTGATGATGTTTTATGTGTTGCTTTTAGTCCTGATGGTCAAATCTTAGCAAGTAGTGGTGCTGGCAATGATAAAAGTATAAAGCTTTGGCATTTATCAAACCAAAAAATTCTCACTCTCACAGGTCATTATGACTGGTTTGGAGGTATTCCCTCAATTGCCTTTAGTCCAGATAGTAAGATTTTAGCCAGTGGCAGCAATGACAAAACAATTAAGCTATGGGACGTAAATACAGGTAAGGAAATTAAGACTATTAACGCTCACTCTGAATGTATTTATTCTGTGGCATTTAGCCCAGATGGTAAGATTTTAGCTAGTGCTAGTCAAGATAAGACGGTTAAGCTTTGGCAAGTGGATACTGTTAGAGAAATAGCAAATTATACAGTTTGCAACAACGCTGTTTATTCTGTAACCTTTAATCCCAACTTCAAAATCTTAGCAAGCGGTAATAGTGATAAGACTATTTCACTGATACCTTACTCTAGTTAAAATTTAGATTTATTTAACCTATTGTTACGTTTTAAAAATTATCACACTTCTAAATCGTTCATCAAATCACGCATTGTAGAGACGCGATTAATCGCGTCTCTACCAACCAATTTTTGCTGTTTTATCTGGCTACTTAACAATCGATGATTAGATTGTAAATAATCTTGAACACTTTGAGCAAGCTGGAAGGCAAATAGAGGAGGTACTGCATTGCCAACTTGGTTAAAACAACTTGTTTCACTTCCTACAAACTCAAACCAATCAGGAAAACTTTGTAATCTTGCTGCTTCTCTTATTAATAAACGTCTTCGTCTACCATCTGGAAGTTTAATGCGGTGCATATCACCTGTGGCGCCTGCTAAGTTTCTACAGGTTAAAGTTCTTGCTGGTTTATTTAAATGTAAATCACGAGGATTTTTACAAAAAGAGGCTTTTTCATACTTTGCCACGTATTCATCCATGCTAGGAGTCAAAAACTTTGATGAAGGAGGTGCCGAAACTGCCATGTCTCCTAATGCTTCACCTGCTGTTACTTTGTGTTGCGTTTGTTTGGGAAATTTAAAGTTACCTCGATGTCCAACTACAATTAAACGTTCGCGGTTTTGCGGTATACCGTAATTAACAGCATTCAATAATTCCCAATTTACAATATATCCTAAATCTTGGAGGGTTTCGACAATTTCGTCGAAGTAACATTTATTTTTGTAAAGTAATCCACGAACGTTTTCAAATAACCAGATTTCAGGATTTAGAGTTTTAACGGCATTTATAAATATAGGAAAACCATCGCGCGAATCCTTTAAACCTTTTTGATGACCCCCTACACTAAAGGGTTGGCAAGGTGGCCCACCTATAACTACTGTAGCAGGTGGTAATTTAGTATCCTGTGTAAGTACAATTTCTGTACATTTTCCTTCTAGATTTTTTCTATAAGTCGCACATGAATCAGCATCCATTTCAAAACCATGTGTATCGAAACCTTGGGCTTCAAAACCAAGAGATAAACCACCACATCCGGCAAATAAATCGACTACTAACAAATTCCCAGATGTAGAAGGTTTGAGTAAATGGTTTATCTGATTGATGTAATCCATACCAACTAAAGCCAAACAGCTATAAAGCAATTACAGTATAGAACATGTGGACATATTAAATAGAATCTGATTTGGAAATGAGTTTTTTACTATTGTGAATGTAGCGGTTTTACCATCTAACTCCATAAGAGCTTCTTGGATTAAATCTACTTCGTGCGCTTCAATTAATGTTTCACCGCACTGGTAACAAACCTATGCAGGAATTGCATCCCAGGTTAAATGGTAGCCGTTTCTGTCAATGCTAAAAGGAGCGGTCTCACGTTGCATTTTTGATTTACAGTATAAACATTCCAATGTAAAAACCTCCTGGTAGGCGCCTATTGTAAGAGATATTTGGAAAGTTATATAAATACCATTATCTAGGTTTAATCCCCCCTAGCCCCCCTTAATAAGGGGGGGACAAGAGAAAACCTTCTTTCTTTGTGTCCTTTGTGCCTTTGTGGTTAATTTCTCTACTCTCTGTGCCCTAGAAGTCTCTGTGGTAAAAACAAATATATCACTGCACACCACAAGACAGATGTGCTACAACCCATAAAAATTAGACATAAAAAACAGCTGCTCCTAGCATAAAGAAGCAACTGTTTTTTTAAAGAGGCAGGCAGGGATGCCTGCTCCACAAGAATTAAAATAATCTCTTGCCCCCCCTTATTAAGGGGGGGTTGGGGGGATCAATTAATAATCGAAGTCTCCGCCACCCATACCAGCACCAGCACCAGCAGGCGCCCCATCTTTAGGTTCTGGCTTGTCAACAACGATACATTCGGTTGTCAATACCATACCCGCGATAGAAGCAGCATTTTGTAGTGCAGAACGGGTTACTTTTGCAGGGTCAACGATACCAGCTTCAAACATGTCAACGAACTCATTGGTTGCTGCGTTGAAACCAACGTTAAAATCACGCTCTTTCACACGTTCAGCAATAACGGCGCCGTTTTGACCAGCATTCTCAGCAATTCTCTTCAAAGGAGCTGCTAGTGCGCGCGATACGATTAATGCGCCAATTAACTCTTCATCTTTTAGGTTGCTGTTTGCCCAAGCTTCCAACTCAGGCGCCAAGTGTGCCAAAGTTGTACCACCACCAGGAACAATACCTTCTTCAACTGCTGCTTTGGTAGCGTTGATAGCATCTTCTAAACGTAGCTTCTTGTCTTTCATTTCGGTTTCGGTAGCAGCACCAACTTTAACGACTGCTACACCACCAGACAATTTAGCTAAACGCTCTTGAAGTTTTTCTTTGTCGTAGGAAGATTCTGTTTCGTCCATTTGACGACGAATTTGTTCGCAGCGTGCTTTTACTGCTTGGTCGTTACCTTCCGCAACAATTGTGGTGCTGTCTTTGGTAATGGTAATACGACGCGCTTTACCTAGCATATCAAGCTTGGTGTTGTCAAGCTTTAAGCCAGCATCTTCGGTGATTAATTGACCACCAGTTAATACAGCGATATCTTCGAGCATCGCTTTACGACGGTCGCCAAAACCAGGCGCCTTCACAGCAGCTACGTTCAATACACCGCGTAAACGGTTAACTACTAAGGTAGCAAGTGCTTCTTTTTCAATATCTTCTGCCAAAATTACCAAAGGACGACCAGCGCGCGCTACTTGTTCAAGTACGGGTACTAAGTCTTGTACTAAAGCAATTTTCTTGTCGGTTAAGAGCAAGAAAGGCTCGTCAAATATAGCTTCCATGCGCTCTGCGTCGGTTGCGAAGTAGGGTGAAATATAACCCTTGTCGAAGCGCATACCTTCGGTGATTTCCAACTCGGTAGTCATCGACTTTCCTTCTTCCAAGGAAATTACGCCTTCTTTACCCACCTTATCCATTGCTTGGGCAATCATGGCACCGACTTCTTCGTCGTTACCAGCAGAAATTGAACCGACTTGAGCTATCGATTTAGAATCTTCTACTGGACGCGCGTGTTCTTTGATTTTCTCAACTAAGAAGTTGGTTCCCTTATCAATACCGCGCTTGAGCATTATCGCATTGGCGCCAGCAGCAACGTTACGCAAACCTTCTTTTACAACTGCGTGCGCTAAAACTGTAGCTGTGGTTGTACCGTCACCCGCCGCATCGTTTGTTTTAGAAGCAGCTTGGCGAATTAAAGCAACACCAGTATTTTCAACGTGGTCTTCCAATTCAATTTCTTTAGCAATGGTTACACCGTCGTTGATGATTTGAGGCGCACCAAACTTCTTCTCTAATACCACGTTGCGACCTTTTGGACCAAGGGTAACTGCTACCGCTTCAGCCAAAATGTCCATACCGCGCTCTAATGCACGACGCGCGTTTTCGTTGTAAATAATCCGCTTTGCCATAATGTTTTTAGTTACTTCAATTCGTTTTTGAACGTGTTGTATGGATTGATACTGGTCGCTAATTGCTAACTTTATCTCTCGTTAGCTAATTAGCTATTTTGCAATGTAAGGATTAGCTAACAACTGCTAGAATGTCTTTTTCAGAGAGCAGTATGTACTCGTCAGTACCAAGCTTGATGTCAGTACCAGCGTACTTCGAGTAGAGAACTTTGTCTCCAACTTTGACATCCATAGTCACACGATTTCCGTCATCTTTGAATTTGCCTTCACCAACGGCAACGACTTCGCCGACCTGGGGCTTTTCTTGCGCGTTATCAGGCAAATACAAACCACCTGCTGTTTTTTCTTCGGCTGCGCTTACTTTAATGAAAACGCGGTCGCCCAAGGGTTTAACTGTGGATACGCTTACTAGAGATACAGCTGCCATAAGTTTCTATTTTTTAGCACTCTCGACTCCTGAGTGCTAATGTAGCTAAAATTGCTTCCGATAGCAACAAATATTGATGTACGGGTTCCCGAACTAATTACCAACTGTTCGACAAAAATGAGTATAAATACTTACTAGAGCTACAATTATGAGTAAATTCTCTTGGTTCATAAATATTTTTGTATCTTCAAATTTATTTGCAAACTGTAGAAATTGTTATAGAACAGTAATTAGGTTGTGTAGTTCAAATATAAGATGATGCAAAAGTCGAGAATCAAAATACCAAAATCTACTAACTTTTCCGCTCAAAAAATCCTAAGTAATTCTTACGATTTGCGCTCGTAAGGGCAAAAAATCATGTCAAAAATCAACAGTGCGTTTCTGTATAGCCTTTAGTCAGAATGCTTTTGAGCACAGTTGTGACACGGCGCTTTCCGACCGTACCCGCGTTGTTTTTTCAGAACAATTTACGAACGAACTGCTCGAACTGCTTGCGAGTTTGTTGCTCTGGAACGATAATGGTAGTTTACCCGGATAGTGCGGTATCGTACCTTTGCAAAGAGTGTTCATTTGATTAAACGGATTATTCAAGAGCCAACGTTGATTCGATTTGATGGATTGGCAAGCTTGGTGGTTAATAGGCTGGTTGAAAATTAAACTTTTTAACCCATCCCACCCAAAGCGCTCCTTCACTCTCACCGATGCCTGTTTTGAACTCCTTACATGGTTTGAACCATGACAGAGGATATGAAAAACGCAGTAAGCCGAAAAGACGCGCGGGTTGTTTTACCTAGGAGCATCTAGTACCAATACGATTATCGCTCGCTTGAATAATTATTATTTAATCAGTGTTTTTTCACCCGCACTCTTCAAAGCGATATATAATAACGCATTATAATTACTGCTGCTCTACGTATCCTTACTGTACTTTTGCCTTAAGTCTTGCGGTTAAAGAATGTGTAGGTCACTTCTGAAACCAGAAAGATATTGGCGAGTTAAGTGGGAAAAACCAACAGCATCTAATCATCCACTTCAAAGGATAACGAATCAAGACCTCATGGACCGAAGTGCGACAAGTGCCACTGCTATGAAAGAACCCAGCATGAAAGAACATAAACGACTTCTACTTATCGATGATGACCCCAACCTGATTTTGCTGGTAAAGGATTACTTGGAATTCCGGGGATATGAAGTCATCACAGCCGAAAATGGTCGCGAAGCTCTGGAAATTTTAGAGCAGGATATTCCAGACATGATTATTTGTGATGTCATGATGCCGGAAATGGATGGATACACCTTTGTTGAACAAGTCAGGCAAACTGAACGCACTAGTTGGATCCCCGTACTGTTTCTATCTGCAAAAGGGCAAAGTGCCGACCGCGTAAAAGGACTCAATAAAGGCGCCGACGTTTACATGGTCAAGCCGTTTGAGCCAGAGGAACTAGTCGCACAGGTTGAATCTTCGCTGAAACAGACAATTCGCTGGAAAGAACACCAAGCTAAGGGAGGAGAAAACGGTTCTCGGATCCAAGTTCCCTTCGACGTGCAATTAACGCCTACCGAACTCAAGGTTGTCCAGTTTGTTGCGCGAGGTTTAGCTAACCGGGAAATCGCTGAAGAACTTAATGTTAGTCAGCGAACAGTTGAAAGCCACGTTTCCAATATGTTAGGCAAAACTAACCTTCACAACCGCACCGAGTTGGCACGGTGGGCGATTGAAAACCAAATGGCATAGACCCTGATTTGTATAAGCTGTAGTTTAGTTGTAGTTTCGTGTATGTAGCACACTCGTTTATTAAGCTGTGAGTGCAACTTAAAGACGAGAGTACAACATATCGAAATCTTTTAACTGGTAAATCCATTCCTGCGCGAATGGAAGCGTTGGCTAAGTTTTCATACTTGAGTGTGAACTACACTATTAACTACTGTTAAGTCACGAACACCCTGCGTATTCATCATTGTCCAGATGATGAGTACTTGTTTACAACTCATTGCCGTCAATAGAGTTGATTTCTTTAAATGCTGGCTTCATCTACTGGTAAAGGGTGAAGCCAGCCTTTATTTTTTTCATTGTCAAAATTCGTTAGTTGTATTGTATCGATTGACTGCAAAAATGTAAATCCGTGCTACAGCAACAATGTTACCAGTAATACTGTTTTTCTACGTATATAAAATTAAAAGGGAGTGTTCTCCGTTAAGTTTAATTTTTATAGAACTCGCAATGAAACTCGAAACTTTGCTCAAGCTAAACCGAACAATCCGCGTAATTGGTTTCGATGATGCGCCATTTATTCGTGGTTCTGGAAGTGGCGTAAATCTAGCCGGAATTATTTGCGCGCAGACCCGGTTTGAAGGAATGGTATGGGGGCAAATTCAGCAAGATGGTTTTGATTCTACCGATACAATATGTAATTTACTCATCGGTGGTAAGTTTCTGCCACAATTACATATTGTGTTACTCGACGGCATCGGTTTCGGTGGATTAAATTTTGTTAACCTACCTGAATTAGCCGCGCGCTTAAAAATTCCGTGCGTTGCTGTAATGCGAAGAAAGCCAGATTTAACGGCAATGGCAGAACCAATTAGCCGTTTACCCTATCCAGAAAAACGATTTGAACTGCTGCACCAAGCAGGAACCATTTATGAATATCTACCCTTTGTCTTCCAAGTTTGTGGCGAACACCCAGATGTAATAGCATCTGTACTACAACGCCTCACAGACTGTGGTAAAGTACCTGAAGCTTTACGACTCGCGCATTTAATTGCAGCAGCAGTAATCAAAGGTGAAAGCGGAAGTTCAGCCTAGGCAAACTTTAGTACTAGTAAAAACATTAAATATCTAATTCAACATCTAATTCAACATCTACTCAAAGGGGGGGAAGACCGTGCTTAAGTTTCAACCACCTGGTTTTGTGCAAAAAGTCATTCAAACATCGCTTGGTAAGATGGTTTACTATACCCAAGCTCCACACCTTCTCACCAACCAGGTTGACACGCTTGTTTTTCTCCATAACTTTGGAGGTGGTGCATCTGCTTATGAATGGTCAAAAGTTTATCCTGCTTATGCTTTTACCCATCGAATCTTGGCGCCTGATTTAATAGGGTGGGGAGAGTCGGCGCATCCGGTTCGTGACTATAGTATTAATGATTATCTAACCACGATTACAGAATTTATTACCCAAACTTGTGATTCCCCAGTTACTGTAATAGCCTCTTCATTTACTGCTGCTTTGGTAATTCGACTTGCAATTACTCAACCTAGTTTATTTAAGCAATTATTTCTAATTTGTCCTTCAGGATTTAATGACTTTGGCGAAGGTGCCGGCAGACGACTACCGCTTGGACTTATTAATTTATCCCTCTTAGAAGACTTGATATACACCCTTGGCGCCGAGAATGAACTAGCTGTTCGTAATTTTCTACAAAGTTTTCTCTTCGCATCGCCTCAACTTGTTACCCAAGAAATGGTACAAGCATATTTATATACAGCACAACAACCAAATGCAAAATACGCAGCTTTGGCATTTCTACGTGGTGACTTGTATTTCGATTTAAGTTTATACATTCAGCAACTGACAATTTCCACAGTGATATTTTGGGGAGAGCAAGCTCAGTTTACGCACACGCGTCTTGGGCAACGACTGTCATTGTTAAATACAACAGCCATTCAAAACTTTTACACAATACCCAATACCGGAATTTTGCCTCATCTTGAGGCGCCATCCGTTCTCATCGGACTATTAAACTTGTATATATAGTCATGATAGTTACATAGTTATCATACGAGTGGTTAATGTCATTAATTCTGATGGGTTAACTTGCAACGGATACAACGGATGTAACAGATAATTTATTGGTTACAAACAAAATCTAGTTGTTCAAAATTAACTATCCGCTACATCTGTTTATCATCCGTTGCCAATCTTGCTACTAGCTTTTGAAAAATCTAAGCAAAAAATTCTATAACTCCAGTTTGAATAACAAGCCATTGTTTTAAATTTACCAATACACTATTTTCACCTTGGCTAACTAGAGATACTTTTGCAGGCTTGATCAATTTAAAGTTGCTTGCGTATTGGGGATTATAATAACGCCACTCAAATATACCTTGTGTACTAATTAAATCTTCATAGCTGATTTTTATGTCCCATTGAGGAACTAGATAAAGTACGTTACTTTTCATACTAATTATCCAGTATTTTCCTAAAACATCGGTCTGAAAAATAGCAGACTGACTAGTTCCCAATAAACGCTGCTTTCTACTGTCTAATGTTTCGGATACTATGGTTACATGTTCTATTAAGAAAGATGGTTTTTTATTATACGAAGATGTAAGTAGTTTATCTAGCTGTTCAGTTTCATTTTCGTCTATTTGATTTGATTTTAGTGGCTGTTCTGGCTTTTGAGCATTTGGTAACTGAAAATTTAAAATGCCTTGTTGAGTAAATATCCATTGTTTTCCACTTGGCGCCAGTGAAACTTGTGCAGGTTCAATGAGAGTAAATTGATTATTTGATTCTGCTTCGTAGCCATTGCATCGAAATATTTTTTTTATAGTATTATAGTTAAATGCGTTTACCTTAAAATTATCTTTGGGTAATAAATAATAGTTATCGTCTGTTGTTGCAATAATCCAAAAGTTTCCTTTTTTATCCAGATTGAAGACAAAATCGTTTACTTTTTGTAATAAGCTTTCTGATAAAAGCGAAACTTTAATAACTTTACTTTCTAACCATTGGCAGTTAGTATGATATTTATCGACAATTTCGTTTACGAATAAACTCCATTTTGGAAAACTTGGAATTTCAACGGCACCTACAATTTCTTCTCCCTGATCTTGACTAGGGTTATTAATGTCTAGTAATTTTTCGACTAAAACTAGGCGCCGTTCAATCGAGTTAACTTTACTTACTAAATAATCAATCTTTTTATTGAGTTCTTCAAAATAAGGTTCAAAGTCTGACATTTTAAACTAGTATAAATAATAAATTACATATTAAAATTGAAGTATACCAAACTCAATAATTTGCCACATTGCTTGAGCAACAGTAGTAACTTGTGCGGGTTGAATGAGCTTAAAATCGCGTGAGTGTCTTGGTTGATAATTTTGACAATCAAATAAAGCCTGAACTGTTTCATAATTATATTCATCAATCTTAAAGTTACCTTTAGGAACTAAATATTCTCTTCCTTCGCAAGAAACTATCCAGTAATTTCCTCTACCTTTACGCACTTGCTCTAATATTACTGCATTTTTAGCACCTAGGCGCCGTTGGTTAATACTATCTTTCGTCTCTGAAACTTCAATAGCAGAATTTAACAAAGAATGAGGGTTATGATTGTAAACAGTAATTAAATCAGTTTGAGGTTTTTCTGAAGTTTGATTTGCTGGTTGAATAAAATTGTTTGAAGTTTTGTGTTGAGAAATGTCTGGTGATGGAACCTGTATTTGCTGGGTTGGTGGTGAATATACTGGATTTATATTTTGATTTTCAACAACTGCTTGTTGTGATGCAGTATTAATTTCGGTAACTTGACGATATTTAGTATTGTTTCTTGATGATTCTAGTCTAGAAAATCGCTCTCGATAAATAAACATTAATAGGGAACCAACAACCAAACCAATAAAAAATGAGAATATCGGAAAAATAATTCTATCTTGTTTTAATCGTTCATTTTCGATAGTTAAGTCTTCAACTTTTTGATTGGAAAATTGAGCAGTTTTTTGGGATTGATTTACTTTGTTTGAAATAGCTAATTTATTAATTTTATATACTAATTTATCAGTGTTTTGTTGAAAATATTCATTAATTGCGGTTTGCGTGATTAAGCCAAATTTGCCTAAATTTTTCCTAACAATTGAATTGTTTACATCGAGTTTTAAATATTTTTGTACAGATACCACATCAGACTCTTTTAACCCAGGTTTTAAATATTTGACTAAAGTTTGAATATCATTAATTATATTATCAATTTCCTGAAACTGGGATTCTGCTATTTGTTTTTGCTCAGATGGAAGTAAGTTATTCCGTAAGTTTCCATTAGCTTGTTGCAATTGCTTTATACCTTTCAAAACAGCTTGATTATCTATATTATTTTTTTGCCGTTGATTATTTGCAACTTCTCTAAGTTCCTTGTTAAAGCGATTAAGTAAATTTACCAGATTTTCCTGCGCTATTTTTAGTTCATCCTGAGATACACTAGATGTAGAGGTAGCACTGTTATAACCGGATTCGCTAGCTAGCTGACAAGAAACTAACAACCCTGATAATATTAATAAAAAAGCTAATTTAAGGTATTGTTTTATTTGCCGCATCATTAGCACCGCCAATTTTTGCTAAGTGAAGTATAAAGTTTATAAGTAAATTCTTTAACACTCTTATACTTATTCACCTTCAAACTCTAATACACCTGGTTCTAATAACTGCC
The DNA here is from genome assembly GCF_059640475.1 of Calothrix sp. CBUCES-K 9914. NCBI lineage: Bacteria > Bacillati > Cyanobacteriota > Cyanophyceae > Nostocales > Calotrichaceae > Calothrix > Calothrix sp. CBUCES-K 9914. Next base: position 34,967 of record NZ_JBXXZH010000021.1, on the reverse strand, counting down.
AATTGTTTTCTTTGGTTTGCATAACTTTAGCAGGTTTTACTAAAATAAACTTATAATCTCCTTGTGGCTCACCAACTACTTTGAATAAACATTTTACCGTCGCGATATTATAGTTATTAAATCTTACTCCAATTTTCGGCACTAAATATACTTCGTTTTGGTCGAGTAATATCCAAAAATTTCCTCTGCCAGTACGACGAATCTTTTCTAAAACTACAGAAGAATTGTTACCTAAGCGACGCTGTTCTATACTATCTTCAGTTTCGCTCACTTCGGTTGCATTCTGCGAGACATCTCTAGAAAAATTCTCAGGAAATTGATTATAGTATGAAACCCAACTTGGCAAAGGTTCATTGTTTGGGGGTTCAACTATAGATTGTTTATTAGGTTGTTGTGCATTTTCTACTGGACTTTCATGTACATTTTGTATAGGTTGTGGAATATAAGTAACGCTATTCTGAACATCTGAGGGTTTACTAGCAATATATTTTAATATTTCTGCTAGTAGAATTTCTAGAAGTTGGACAATATCTTGAGTTTGTAAATTTCTATTTTGTTGAATTGCTTTGATTAATTCTTCTTTAAAATAATTCAATTGTAATTTTTGTTGTTCAACTAACTCTTGGCTAAAATTTGCCGATTTTGCTGGGGGTATGCTTGGAGGAGGTGAAAGAAATTCATTGTTTGCTTGTGACTCACCTGGATGATATTTTAATCTAAACAGTGACTCAGAGTATTGAGTAGTCAATGATATAAATTTGTTTTGAAATTGCAGTAACTTTTGATTCGACTCATCAATTTGTTTTGCTACTTTGTTACCTGCCTCACCTAAACCCTTTAATCTCTCGATATCTAATAAATCAATTTCTATTCTTTGTGGAAGCTGGTTACGAAGCTGTTCTAATTCAGATGTAACTTTTGCAAAAGTATGGATAGATTGATTGTACTGATTTTGCAGCAACTGAAGATTTTTCTCTAATTCCTGATTTTCAGCAGTTAAAAGTTGAATTGCTTCATCGTTATCTGCTAATTTATTTAACTTCTCATTTTGATTATCAGCCTCCGAATGCCCTTGAGGTTGAGAATTGTGGAAATTGGAAAAGTCATTCATTGACATAATTGCCATTCCTTACTTATAAGGGAACTAGCTTTTAAGTATAGACTATTACTCCATATCATTAAATTTTGGAGTTGGCGCCTAACTTTAACTCTCTGTAAAGACGTGATTAATCACGTCTCTACTCTGTGAACTCTGTGTCTCTGTGGTAAAAAATACCACCAAAATTCATATGCTTTGCAACGTGTGTTACAAAATCTTTACTTTGACCATTTATTCGCCCACTCCTTACCCAAAACTCGCAATAGTGCTTTTAACCCTAGAATATAAGGAGGTTCTAAACGGACATCTTCGGGCTTACCTTTGATTTTAAGCAAAAGGCTCGTCAATTCTCGTTTAGTTTCTCGCCATATTTTTTCATTAGGTAACAAGTCTAAACTACGCTTATATCCATCTAATGGTTTAATACCCTCAATTCTCAGGTCTTTGAGTGCGACATGAAAATCGTATAGGAACTTAGGTATCTGTTCGAGTTGAGAAATTTGGAATTGCTCGATTTCATCCTCTTCATCTTCAAGGTGTAACCGCGAATCAAAATTGATGACTCGACCATTGATCTCACAAGACTCACCAGCAATTAATGCGTCTTCTACTTTCCTGTCGAGTCCAATTAACTTGGTTTGATTTAAAACCAAACCACAAGCGACTTCATCTTTCAAGTTCTCGCTCAAACGAGTATCGACTTCGATCTCCTTAAACTCTGAACCTTTGCTCAACATTCGACTGAGTAGCTCGTTAATTTCTGAGTCCACGTCGAATCTTCCACCTTCTGCTAACCAATTTAAGAATCTACCACCATTTCCACCTATATATACAGGTGTAATTTCATTGCGACTATATTTACCTTCCCCATGAAGAACTTTGAGAAGTATCCCAACATAATAGTATAGTCCAGCAGTACCAATGGCTGTAAGTTGTATCAATCCTTGAAAATCCGGTTGTTGTTCAACATACGCGCGTCGATTTTGTAACCAATTATCACCCTTGAGTCGTAACCACACATCAAGTTTGGGGTTAAATGCAGTTCCTTTGAGTCCTTTTAACTCTGATGCTTCAATACCAAACGCGCGCTCGGCAAATTTTGGATTCATCTCTAAAAATTGTGAGAATAAATCTCTACCTGCTAGTAGTACTGAACATTGATGAACTAAACTTTCTTCTTCCCAAATTGAGATATCCGAAGTTCCACCTCCAATGTCAATACAGGTTGTATTAACAAGGTCGTGTCCTTCTTGGTCGGCAAAATATTGAGCTACCGCTAAACTTTCAGAACGGAAATAGGTAGTATTTTTGATCTCTGGACAGCTTTGCTTAATGCCAGTTTTTTGCTGTAACTCTTTAGTCAAATCGTTCCAAGTTTGGACGTATGTTTTTTGGTCGTGTCGTGAGAATGCAGAAGGGAACGATAGCGACCATTGAATTTGAGCAACGCGATTTTTTGCCGCAATAGCTGTAATATGTAGCGCTAGGTGTCTAAGAAATAATTGGTTAAATATTAAGTTTTTCGTCTCACCCCACTTGAGATTCGTTTTTATCCAATCTTCTTGTGGTTTAAATCCTTCATAGTTAGGAACATAAATACGACCATCAAATACCGCGCGCATTTTTTCGTTACTGCTTCCAGAATTTCCACGAATTGTAAGCACGCTCGATAATGGTAATGGTTTATCTCCGGGAATAAACGTTTCGGGAATGAAGTATTCAAATAATAGTGGTAATCGTGTTTCGGGGTTAAATTCTGTCACCTTCAGGTGTAAATTTTCTAGCCGTAATGATTCCGCATATCCCGTTCTATTTACGTAAACATTTGTGAACGAAGTTCCAAAATCTACACCAATTGTCCATGTACTTGAAGGTTTAATTTCTTCGGGTGTTTGCAATAGAATTAAGCCTAAATTCCTTCGTTCTTTGCTTTGGCATTCAATCACAGATGGAAACTTTTCCAAACATGCCATTTGATAAGAACCTCGACCATCTTTAAAAAGATGTGGTATTTCTCTAGCTTCGGGGAAATGTACCTGGAAAGTATCTTCCCCGTGTTCACCGTCATAATAAAATGCATAGTAAGACTGCCAGTTCGGACTACGAAAATGTGGCCAAACTTCAAGAACAGGGACTTCTAAAATTAGATTCTCTTTTTTAATTACATAATCTTTGAAGAGACGATAGTTTTGGGGTGAAGTACTATTTTCAATTACCCCTGCAAGCGGTAGATCTAATGTTACACGGACTTGCTGTCCCTCGTTACCATTAATTGGCTCAAGTTTGACGCGACGAATTAAATCTTCTGGTGTAAAATAATTAAGTAAAAATGAACTCAGAGGTAGCAGTGGGGTAATACGTTCGCCGTTAAAAGTTAATGGTAAAGTTTCTTTTGGTAGAAATGCACCTGGCAAAGCTTCTTCAAGGTCAATGAACGAAAATTCGCTTAAGAAGAAATCATCGGATTCTACCCAGTCAACATCTTGCCAAACGATTTTTTTTGACTTTAAATCTTCAACTTTGAGTGCTGCTAAGGTTTTACCACCATGTATCCAAATATCTTGTGGCGATATATTCCATTGTTTGGCTATCTTATGGTCAATGATTAATAAGTCTTTGACTTTAGTTTTATCAGGACTCGGAATTAAGCGAACATTAGAAGGTCTTTCCGGCGCCTTAACAGGATAATTTAGGGCGTTTAAAATACCACGATTCAGAGGAACGCCAAAAAATTGCAGTTCTTCAGTTAAACTTAATCCAGGTTCAGTATTAGCTTTTAAATCACTACGAAAGCTATCAATTAATTCACCAATCATATTAACGGCTTGCTTCTTACCGTTGTATCGATTTAGTTCTTTACGGAGATTTTCCAGCCATCGCCATAATAGTGATTTTTCGCTGTCATTTAAATAAGGTATTGGCGACTGTAGTTTACCGTCTACCCACCAACGTAACCCTTGCCACTCTCCTTGTTCAGATGGACAAACTATTGTACTAGGACTCGTCATGCCAACAGGTTTGTCATTCCACAAAAATAAATAAATATCCTCCCAAGGATGCTTATTCTCTATAGTGTAAAGAGTGTTGGCATCTGAAGGCAAAAGTTGATGTAAACAGCGCACGAATTCTTCGTATTTAAACTCATTAAGTTCAATAAGCTGTGCTTTGAGGGGAAAACCGCGTACTTCAGCAAGTGCAATTGCCGCTAACATTCCCCGCCATTCTTCTATAATAGAAGCGCGAATTGGGTATTTATCATTATGTAAAGCCATTTCTACCGATAGTGGTCGTGCCCACATCGTCGGTACAGAACTAACGTTTTTGGCTTCGCGCGGGGCTTGATACTCTAAGCTAGTAGCGACATCATCGAACGCCTTACTAGTTTGTATTTCCCATTTTCCGGAACTATCAATTGATTTAACATCAGAGTCCTTTTTTAATTGGGGTAATAAAAAATGCAATTTCTTATTCGATGCATTGGTCATATATGCTACTACCCAGGTTTTAAAGTCGGCAAATTTTGTACAAACTTTTTGCAAGTCCCACAGTTCCGTGAATTGGTGGAGTGAGATTTGCCGTATTAGACATTAATTGTAAATGTAAATCGAGTAGGTTATCGCTCCTCTTCCGAGTATCGTCCCTACTATCATCAACAATCAGAGTTGAAAATACCTCTTTTTTGAGCGGTGCATCTGGCGAGAATTCGCGGTGTGTAAATAACCGGATGTTGTCGCTTTCACACTTGTGAATTTCATATAACCAGCGTAAGTAATCTTGGCACCAACTGCTAAAAGTTCTAATTGCTTCTTGCTCGCTCTCTAGTGTGAGGTCGGGTAAATCAACACCTTTACTACCAAGCAAGCGGTTTAATACTCCTTGGTTGGGACGGTAAAATTTACTAAACCAAACTAAATGCTGTTGCGCCCAGTCTACACCCCTACGCTTGGCTTGCTCTAACTCTGGCACGGTGTTTGCCAACCAAGCATAGGCAAATCTAGTTGCATTTACAAGCTCTGTTTTAACCGTGGCGCCTTCGGGAAGGTCATCCCAAGTAATTTTGCCAAGCTCCTGACGACCAATTAATACAACGGCGCCGCGTTCAGCTTGTTGTTGCAACAAAAAATGGCGTGCAGCCAGGGCAGCATAAAGCTCGATAAAGTGTGGGTCGTTACGCTGCGTATTTTTACCGACACTAAATTCAACAGATGTTAAATTTTGATTACCAAGTAGATATACCGTATCAAACGTTTGTTTAGCTTGGGTGACGTAAAAGCGTAGCGCAGCTTCAGTGTTGAGCAAAAATAAATCAGCGCGTGCGTAAACAGCATCTGGACTTTCCCCTTGACGAGGTGTAAACCCAAAATAAGGAAGCGCAAATAAACAACCAAGTTTTACACGCTCGCGTACACTTATCTTGGCTAACTTGTTTGCAAGCAGGCGCCCAATTGTCGGTAGTCCAGAAGCACCTGTACCACCAAAAATCGAACCGCACAAAAGTATTTTGGTTTGAGTTCCCGAACCTGCGTCATTCTGAATTTCAGCAATCAAAGAAAGCCAAGGTTCTTCATCAAGTGTATCTAAATCAACTTGGCTCATAATTGCCGAACCAATTGCAGGTCTACCGCGAAACCCAACATCTAAATCAACAGAACGCTCTTCCTGTGTATACAACACATCAAATAAATTTCCCAAAGCCTGGTAATTTTGCTTAAGATTGTTGTAATTAAAAAAGGCGCCAAGATTTTTGTTCGTAGTTTTATGAGCAAACGGCGACCACAACCCAAACGACTTAATAGAAGTTTTCATCCAAGATAAATCTTGTTTTTCAACCCCAAATAGTCCAAACGCTTTTTGATAAATGCTTAAACTAGAACGCGCGCGCTCCAAATTACCATTTGCTTCATCAGCATCAATAAATAATATTTTTATTGAATCAGGAGTGAACAAACCAACAGCAGCCATTTGAATCACTGCTTCGATGCATTTAGCACCAGTTCCACCAATTCCAATCAGATAAAGTGCCATTACCTAATCTCTAAATAAACGACGCAGTATAAATGCTCCCGGAGGAATATACATCAATGCTTTAGGGGAACTAGTTGCTGTCGTCAACCAGTAAAGCAAAAGCACATCTAAAGTAAATAAAATTATTAAAGAACCCAAAGCTTGCCTGCTACCATCGCTAATAATGTAAATTGCGATAAAAATGCTTAAAACAGGCACTAAAGAAAGCAACCACCACACAACTCTCCAAGAAGAAACATCTTCCGCGTTCCTTGGTTTAGCATTAGCTGCAAAAAAATACCACAACACTGCCGCAACCAAGCTGGCAACAAAAACTATTGTCGCCCCACGTAAGTAATAATCCTCAACCCAAGTTGCTATTTTACGAACATCGGTAATTGCTAGCAAACGATTTTCATACAGTCCACGCTGCACCAAAAACATCAAAGCCAAACCAACGAGGCTGAAAACAATTATGCGAATTATTTCACTCGCTTTCATCTATCCTCCCAAGCATTTATAATAAATTAGTACTAAAGGTTGGACAATATTTCGGACAGACTTTCTTTCAATACTACTGCTGAAAAATACGGAATTTATGCAACGAGTCACCAATGCTCTTGAGGAAGCCGTAGCATAGGCGTCCCGCCTGTGCTGTTTTTACCACAGAGACACAGAGTACACGGAGTGCAGGAGAGTAATAAAAGCCTGTCGCACTCTCGCTAATATATGGACTTGTCAGTTTTTTGTTAATATAGCAGTCATCATGGTTTGAAGTTAAAAGTCAGGAATGGCAAGAGACCGCTTTCATTATGCAGTTAGAAATGCTTTGGAAAAAGAAGGATGGACAATTACTGCTGACTCCTATCAAATCACCGTTGGTGAGGTTGATTTTGAGATCGACTTGGCAGCAGAGCTTTTAGCAGCAGAGCGAGCAAATGAAAAAATTGCAGTTGAAATCAAGAGTTTTATCGGACGCTCTAACGTTTCAGAGTTTCATACTGCTCTTGGACAATTTATTAATTACCAAGTTGCCCTTGAGGAAGTAGACCCGCAAAGAAAGCTTTATCTGGCCATACCAGAGACGATTTATAAATCTTTTTTTAAACTAAATCTTTTTTTCAACGTCGTTTTACAAGGTCAATGGTTGAAAGATTTCAAATTAGTCTACTTATTTATGATGAAAAACAGGAGATAATTGTTCAATGGCTATAGAGAAGTATCGACAAATTATTAAACAGATAATTTTAGAAAAAGCAGAGTTAGGATTATCAATAAAAGAAATTGAGACACAAGCCATTATCGATACAGAACGTGACCATTACCTTTTATTACATACAGGTTGGCGAGGAAATAATTGGATACATGGATGTAGTATGCATCTTGATATTAAAGAAGGCAAAATCTGGATTCAACATGATGGTACAGAAGTTGGGATTCCTACATTGTTGCTCGAACAAGGTGTGCCTGCAAATGATATAGTTTTAGGGTTTCACACTCCCTTCATGCGCCAATTTACAGAGTTTGCAGTCAATTGAGGATAACCCTTACGCAAAAGGCGAAAGAATGATTAGAGCAAGATGGTTTACACTGTCGGTTATCAGCTTTTTATTATCAATGATTTTATTTGGTTGTCTTGCACCAGTTTCTAAGAAACTTAGCTGTGATACTTCCTTACCAAATAACACACCAACTCAGTCAAAACCATTAAATATTAATATTTATGTAGATGGAACCCCATCAATGTTAGGTTATGTTATAAGTCCTAACAATGCCAACACTCGCTATTCGCAAACTATAGATTTGCTAGAAGGAACGTTATCAGGTGGACAACCGCGCGGTGGACAACCAAAATTCAAATACTACCGTTTAGGACAAACAAGTAAAGAGATTTCCAGACAAAGGGCAGGATACTTAGAAGCTAGAAAACCATTATTTTATGATGGTAGTTCATCAGAATTTCCTCCACTTCCAGTTAGTAATATTCAGACAGCAATCAATCCGGCGAGTGACGATAATTTAACGGTTATAACAACAGATTTATATGAAAATGCAGCTGATTTAAACGGAATCGCCAATTCTATAAGTCAGAATTATTTTAGTGGAAATTCAGCAAATGCAGTTGGTTTGTTTGCAAGAAAAAGCGAATTTAATGGCAATGTTTACCTTGAAGACGGGACAAAGAAGCAATTTGTATATAATACTAACGATAAGCAAGGAAATAAAATTAGCGAGTTTCGACCATTTTATACAATATTTTTAGGAAAATATCAAGACATCAAGTATTACTTTGATATTTTGGAAAAAGCGCTGGCAAAAAATAACGAATTAGATAAAGAAAGCTATTTATCAATTTTTTCTCCAAGTAATATAGTAAGCAAAATATCATTCCTGAAAGACGAACCAAAACAAATACCAGATGGAATAAGTAAACAAGAATCTATTAGCAATAGTAAACTTTCGATTGAGATTGATCAACAGCCAATTCATATTTTCGACGTTGCAAAAAGTCGAAGTGATGAAAATCGAGATTTAAAACTTGATTATACTGTGCCATTAGAAACTTTAAGTAATACCTTGTCTATGGATTTACAGTCACTAAAAACAGATACTAAAGTCCAACTTTTTGACAGACAAGACAAAGATTTTAAACCGTTGCCTCCAACTTCTACGGCAACCAGCGCGTTACAATTAAGTCAATGGGGCGCCGATAAAAATAACTTAAAGTTTGTAACTGTAATTAAACCGAGTAATTTTCCTGAACAAGGAGTTTATTACTTGCAGACTGATATACTACCACAGGAATTACAAGAGCAAACTTGGTGGAAAGATTGGAGTACCGATAATAACACTACAACTGATTGGAAAACTTATAAATTATACGACTTTTTACAGGCTTTGAGAACGCGCGCGAGTAGTGCGGTTCAGGCAAATAAAACCAAAATTGCTCGTTTTTGCTATGTAATTCAAACAAATTAAGGCTTTGATTTTTATCCCCCCTAGCCCCCCAGCTGACAAGGGTAGGTTTTTTCTGCCCCAAACCCCAGACACGGGTGACAGGAAGACAAGTAGACAAGGAGGGGGTTTTTCTGCCTTGTCTACCTTCCACCCTTGTCCACCTTGCCTTTTCACCTTTTTTAGAAAAAAAAACCTACCCTTGTGAGCCTTATTAAGGGGGGTTAGGGGGGATCGATTTTGATAAAATTTCTTAACCGAGCAGTATTGAAATCGATGAGCATCTCTCATAAGATGGTCTCATATTAGTAAAAAAAAACCACCTATTCAAGGTGGTTGTTTTGCATTTTTTTGATTTTCATGATATTCTAAATTTGAACTAATCGTCAGCGGTAAAGTTTTGTTCAAGAAAATTCAGAGCATAGTTACGGAGTTCGTAATACTCTTTTGAGCTTCGCATTTCAGGCAAATTTCTAGGATGAGAGAAGGGTACATCTAGAATTTCACCGATGTTAGCACTAGGCCCATTGGTCATTAGAACGATGCGGTCTGACATGTAGATAGCTTCATCCACATCATGAGTAATCATCATTACCGCTTGTTTGTTATTTTCCCAAATATCCAAAACTTGACGCTGTAATTTACCGCGTGTTAATGCATCCAGCGCACCAAATGGTTCGTCCATTAATAACATTTTAGGACGAATTGCTAATGCGCGCGCTATACCTACACGCTGTTTCATCCCTCCCGATAGTTCATCTGGGTACTTATCAGCAGCAGCAGTCAAATTTACCATTGCTAAATGCTCGTTGACAATACTGACTTTTTCAGCACGATTGGCTTTTTTTAATACCTCATCGATTGCTAAACGAATATTTTCCCGCACTGTTAACCAAGGTAATAAAGAGTATTGTTGAAATACCATCATCCTTTCGGCGCCGGGTTTACGAATTTCTTTCCCATCGAGTAGCACTTGTCCGGCAGTAGCTTTTTCTAAACCTGCGACAATTTTAAGAAGTGTAGATTTACCACACCCAGAATGCCCAATTACAGAAATATATTCATTATCGCCAACCGTAAGATTAACGTCATCTAGCACTACAAACTCACTGCCGTCTTGTTTACGATAAGACTTACGCAAATTGATAACTTCCAAAAATGCAGGACGGTTCAAATTTGACTCCTGGTAACTTGTGTTCGCAATGGTAGATTTCATTTTATACCTCGAAGTAGGAATAATCTCTAACTAGACAAATAAAATGAGATGGGGCTGTTTGCACGAATTTTGAAGCTTTTAAGATAGCCTGTAGGGTCACTGGGGTCAAATGCTTTTTTGTCGATGAAAGCTTCAGCAGGTTCTATTTTGTAGTCTTCTTTAGGAGACTGAATGCCCAGTTCTGCAGCTATTTCACGATATAGGTCTGTTCGCCATGCTTTACGTGCTAGCTGTTCAGCGTTTTTGGGAAATTCTTTATTTTGTCCCCATCTTGTTGCTTGCGTCATCAACCATAAACTCTCAGACTGCCATAAAAACGTTGAATGGTCATTTTCTACTTGTGCGAAAGAAGGCGGCAAGTCAAAAAATATTGTAGTTTCTGGTGATGATACTATTCTTTTATTCCCATCAAAACCACCATAATTATATTCTCCTACAATTCCGGGACGAGTTAACTTTGGTTTGGCGCCTGTAAATGAGCGATTAGAGATAATTTTAGCGACTTCTTCACGGTTTTTTGGGTCGCCACAGTATCGACAAGCTTCAATCATCGCTTTCACTAACGACCGATAAGTTTTAGGATTCTCGTTAATAAACGACTCCATTACAGCAAGTAACCTATCTGGGTGTCCGTGCCATATTTCCCGACCCTGAGCAAATGTAAAACCAATACCTTCATTACCAGTAATTGCGCGCGTGTTCCAAGGTTCTGCTACCATATAACCTTGCATCGCTCCAATTCGCATATTCACTAACATTTGCGGCGGAGGAATAATTACAATTCTAAATTCCTCATCTGGCGCCACTCCCGCAGCAGCAGCTAAGTAACGAACAAAATATTCGTATATGGCAGAACTCAGTACTACCGCCCAAACACGTTTTTCCGAAGGTAATTTATCGAAGTAACCGCGAAAATCTCTTCCAAACTTCTCTAAATCACCATTATATTCTTTCCACGGTCGCAACCCAGCTTCCCACATTGCTTTATTCATAGTTAAAGCATTACCATGACGGTGAATTGTCATGGCTGCACATAGTGGAGCATGACGGGCGCCTTCTGCACCTGTACGAGCGTTTGTTACGGCACCACATACCACAGGAGAAGCATCCAAACGTCCGAAAATAATTCCATCCCGCGATGTTCCCCAGCTAGCTTCACGGTTAAGGGTTACATTCAATCCATATTTACGAAAAAACCCTTTCTCCCATGCGATAGCAAATGGCGCACAGTCATTTACTGGTACATAACCCACAGTTAAATTGGGTTTTTCTAAAGTTTTGGAATCAACAACCTGTTCAATTTCTAATGCTTGCTTCGACAAACCACGTGGCGCCCGGTTCGCGTTAACAGCACAAGAAGAAAGAACGCTTCCCGCTGCGGTTGCTCCTATACCCTGGATAAAATGGCGCCGTGTCCAATTATTATTAGTGTTACTCATACTCTTAAATACCTATTTACGATGAGTAACAAATTCTTGAAGTTTGCCAACAGCATAATCAAGTAATAGTCCAGTTAAACCGATTACAAACACTGCCAGAAAAACAGAGTTTAAGTTTAGCCTACTCCATTCATCCCAAACAAAAAACCCAATCCCAACACCGCCTGTTAACATCTCTACTGCCACAATTACAAGCCAAGCGATTCCCAAACTAATTCGTAAACCTGTAAAAATGTAAGGCAAACTTGCAGGTAGGATAATTTTAATGATTTGGCGCCAACGCGGCATTTCTATAACTCGCGCGACATCTATATAGTCTTTGGGAACGCTCGATACTCCCAAAGCTGTATTCAGAATGGTAGGCCAAAGCGAAGTAATGAAAATTACGAAAATCGCTGATGGGTCTGCAAGATTGAAAATAGCTAAAGAAATTGGTAGCCAAGCCAAAGGTGATACAGGTTTAAAGATTTGAATGACAGGATTAAGTGCCATCATCGCTTGCTTAGACATACCAACTAGAAACCCGACCGGGATCGCAACTAAGGCGCCTAGTCCAAACCCTATTAATACCCGACGCAAACTAGCTATCAGCAACCAACCGATGCCCAAGTTACCAGGTCCCCGTTCAAAAAACGGATTCATTATATAGTCAAGATTAGCAACTAGTGCCTCTGCTGGAGTTGGCATTAGTTGGTGGTTTAAAATTGCAATCAGCCACCATAACAAAATTACACCCAAAAATCCCAAACAAGGGAGCAGAAAACTATCACGTACAATGAAGGGTTTAGAACGGCGCCATACCGCTTGCCCAGCAACTGCCGCAATTGCCGCTAAATTTAATTGAAATATCACAGAGTAACCTCAACAAATTTGAGTAGGTACAAAAAATCCGAGCAGTACCAGCCGAGGATATCTGATTAAGATTGCAACAAAAATATAATGTAGTGCAACATGTATCAGTTTCCTCTCAATGCCTACGAAGTTAGCTGACGGGCTAGAGTTGAGAGATACCCCTCTCTTACAAGTGATGAGTTGAAAGTGCTGAGTGCTGAGTAATAAACCCACTCATAACTCAGCACTCATAACTCAGCACTTTAAAAAGATACGCCCCAAAAGTGGTTCCTCCGTTTCGACAATTTTGATTATATACACTTAGCATTGACAGGTATAATTTTTATTATCGAATTAGGCTGACTGACTCCGACATATAGAGTTTAACATCAACATTACCGTAATACTACCGTATATCTATCTTTCTTTAGGATTAGGATTATTTATTACTGCATAGCTCTTAATTCACATTAACTTAGTTAAACACTTTTGTAATTACTCCTCAAGATAGATAAAATAAATTTTATTTACTGCTAGAGGCAGTTACATGGCTAAATAATTGCAATTAAAATAATATATTCTTTATTTTTAAGAACGAATAATGAATGTTAGTGAACTGTTGCTAGAAAAGACCGACGCGATTACTCAGGAGTGGGTAGCAGAAGTCCGTAAGGACAGACAGATTACCAGTGCTGGAAATTTGCGTTCGAGTGCTATAATTGACCATCTCCCTGACGTAATCAAGGCGATGTCAAATGTACTAGTTGAGTCTCACGACAATGATATCAAAACGATTGTCGAAGCTAGCTTACAGCATGGTGTTCTTAGAGCAAGACAAGGATATAACCCTTCAGAAATTGCGAGAGAATATCATTTATTAAAAACAGTCATATTTGACACCTTGGAGCAAGATTTAGCAAGTATAAATACGGTAAAGGCAATTCGCGCGATACGAATAATTGATGCAGTAATAGATGAAGCGATAGCCCAATGTTTTAAGAGCTACGTAAGCGAGCGGTTAAATGAATTACAACAGTTGCAAAGTCAACTTAAGTTAAACAACGAAGAATTGAATCGTTTAATACGTGCAAATCAAGACAACGTTTCATTTTTAGCACACGAGTTAAAAAGTCCACTGACTTCTATAATTGGGTATTCAGACTTATTTTTGCGTGTACAGCAACAACCACCTGAAATTAGAGAAAAATATCACAATCTAGCTCATATAGAGCATATACTAAACAATGGAAGGCAACTGCTTCGCCTAATCAACAACGTACTAGAAATTTCGCGATTTGATGCAGGAAAGCTGAAAGTAAAGGCTTCACCTACTAACGTATGCGAAATTATTGAAAATGTCCACGGTATGATGGAACCCCTCGTGCGTAACAAAAATCTGACAATAACAGTAGATTGTAAAAAGGCGCCAGTTGAAGTTGTCACGGATTCATTACAATTACAGCAAATAATTACCAATCTAGTAAGTAACGCAATTCGCTATACGGAGTCAGGGAGTATAAAAATTAACTGTAAGCAAATAAACAGTAAAAAATGGACATTAGCAGTAACGGATACTGGAATAGGAATAAGCGAAGAAGACCGAGCAAAGATATTTGAACCATATTTCCGCGTCAACCGCTCAGATAAATCTTACCTGAGCGAAAGTACCGGGTTAGGGTTAGCTATTGTAACTAGGCTAGTAAAATTACTGCAAGGAGAAATAGAAGTTACATCCGAAGTAAACTTTGGCTCAACCTTCCAGGTAACATTCCCCCTAAAAATAAAAGATTGACCGTGGTAGCCGTTATAGTTAGTAGAGAACCATAATGATTATTGTGTATGATTACGACAGTATCGGCGCCAGAAGAGGTATTAGAGCAACTCAAATGGCGTTATGCAACCAAAAAATTCGATGCCGACAAAAAAATTCCTAGTGATGTCTGGAAAGTACTAGAACAAAGTATGGTACTGGCGCCATCATCGTTTGGACTACAGCCTTGGAAATTTTTTGTAGTTAACAACCCAGAAATTCGCGCTTCACTCCTACCACATTCATGGGGACAAGCGCAAGTAGTAGATGCATCACATCTAGTAGTATTTGCAATTAAAAAAGATATAGATGCAGCATATGTAGACCGTTACGTCGCGCGGATGGCAGAAGTACAGCAAGTCCCCGTGGAAAACTTGGGGAAATTTGCAGGAGTAGTTAAAGGGTTTATGGAAAAACCTCCATACCCTCTTGACTTAAACGAGTGGTCAACTCGACAAGTGTATATAGCTTTGGGGCAATTTATGACTACCGCAGCAATATTAAATATCGATACCTGCCCAATGGAAGGATTTGTACCTTCTAAATATGACGAGGTATTGGGATTACCAGAACAAGGGTACGCTGCTGTTGTCGTGTGTCCCGCAGGGTATCGTTCTGCTGAAGATAAGAGCGCAGAAAGACCCAAAATTAGATTCGAGACACAAGATGTCGTGCAATATATAAATTAGCCCGTAGGGTAGGCGTCCCGCCTGCCCATTTTTAATCTTTATAACCCATAGCAACATGGATAGCAAATGCGGCGCCTATTCCCCCACCCAATCCTGTTGTCATTCCCTTAACGGTTTTATATAATGTGTCTTCTGTTAAGCATTGATGAATATTATTATCGTCGCAACTAGGTTTATTGGTAAAGCCCGATATACCCCCCACTACTGACCCTGCCATCGCACAGCAAGTCACGAACAGGAGAAGCCGTTTTTCACTTTGATTTACTGTCATTGGTTACTCTAACTTTGTATTCTTAAACTACATGTAACACAGACACGACACCTGAGAATCATAAAAATAATCACAGGAACTCGATAAAATCAGTCGATAGATAGATGCCTGTTAAAAGCATCTCTATAAGTTATAACTGCACATACGGCACATTAGCAACTAATGATGTTCCCTATTTTTGTAAAAACCTTGACACAATTTTAGGAAAACCTCAGACACAACATGTAAATATAGAGTGTCAATCGCCAAAAACGGTTATATTTCTACAATATGCTTAATTTATCTTCTAAAAACACAATCAAACTAGGAGGTTAGGGACTTCCAAAAATTAAATTCTTCATGTTTAGAGCAGGCATCCTTGCCTGCTCTAAACATGGGCGTTTGCGTTAACGCCCACTCCACAAAAAAATTTTGGAGATTTTTTTATATGGAAGTCCCTTATGAGTGTGTAGGGTCGAATGGCACAAACTTTGCGAACTGTAGGTTGGGTGGAGGCGCCCATGAACCCAACATAAACAATCAAGTTTTTAGCTTAAGTAAGCGACATTCTACACTACAGTTCTAGAACCATCATAAATTTTTTCGCTGACTTCATATCCGCAAATACTGACTTGAGTGGTAATCATACAACTAAATCTCTATACGTCCCGGATTTAGTATTCCCATCTACAGATAATTTATACCAGCATTAAAAAAATTTCTCCTGACTAAATGCACAGGCGGGACGCCTATGCTACAACGCCGCAAAATTAATAATACAGACCACTAGTAGCTTTGCTTTATTTACTAATAAATATCATTACGTTTCGTAATTTAATTGGCATTAAACCAATTATAGGGCTTATTATGTAGAATGAAATACGTACTATTATAAAAAATTTATGACCCTAACCCTTGACTTGCCGACAGAGATAGAAAAATATCTTATGCAAGAAGCCCAACAAAAAGGACTTTCAACAGAAGCTTATACTTTGCAACTCTTGACAGAGTATATTACGTTAAAAGCAAAACAGGCTAAAGCTATTAGCGTGCTTCAGTCATGGATTGATGATACGGATGCTCAAGAACAACAAGAGACGGGAGAGTATTTGATTCATGCTTTAGATGAAAATCGATTATCAGAACGTAAACTATTCCCAAGCGATATGAAAGGTGTAACCTGGTGAGTCAATTTGTGCTGTTGGATACAGGACCATTAGGTCTAATAACAAATCCAAAATTATCTTCAGAGAGTACAGCTTGTAACCGCTGGTTGCAAATGCTTATTGCATCAAATGTACGAGTTATAATTCCGGAAATTGTAGACTACGAATTGCGTCGGGAATTACTGCGTGCGAATAAGATGAAGGGTATTGCGAAATTGGATGAGTTAGGTGAATTGTTGGAATATTCACCAATAACAACCACTGTCATGCGTCAAGCTGCATTATTATGGGCACAAGCACGTCAAAAAGGACAACCGACAGCAGGAGATAAAACTATAGATGGCGACATAATTTTAGTTGCACAAGCTGTAATAATTAATGCATCAAATTCTGTAATTGCAACAACCAATGTAGGTCATCTATCTAGATTTTTTGCCGCTGACTTATGGAATAATATAACTCCAAGCTAGAAAATTATGTAGTTATTGTTCTGGCGCCAACCAATTAAATTTTACTTAATAATTTTTAAGCTAGTAGTCAATGTCATTAAATTTAGAGGGTTGGCGCCGTGGGCGGGTTAGAAATTAAGCAAGAATTTACATTGAAAATAATATTGTGTTGGGTTCCGCAAAGTCTACACCCAACCTACACTAGAAATAGTTTGTAAGCGGGATTATCATTTTCGTCCCAGTAAGTATAGCCAAGGGTATCTAAAAATGCTTGCCATTCTTGCATTTCCTGCGGTGGAACTTGTATACCTACTACTATTTTGCCGTAATCTGACCCATTATTACGATAATGAAAAACGCTAATATTCCAGTTGGGACTCATTGAGCTAACGAACTTCATTAAGGCGCCTGGGCGTTCAGGAAATTCAAAGCGGTACAATAGTTCATTATGTGCTAATGGTGAACGTCCACCAACCATATGCCGTAAATGTAGCTTTGTGAATTCATCATCGGTTAAATCTATAGTAGGGAAACCGCAATTTTCAAAAGTCTCTACCATTTTGGCTCTATCCGCGCGCTTTTGAATTTGCATCCCGACAAAAATATGGGCAATTTTCTCATCAGCAATACGATAATTAAACTCTGTTAAATTACGTCTACCAATACATTCACAGAATTTATGTAAACTTCCTGGTTGTTCAGGAATAGTCACAGCAAATATTGCTTCGCGCTGTTCTCCATATTCCGCGCGTTCTGCGACAAAACGGAGACGGTCGAAGTTCATATTGGCGCCGCAAGCGATAGCAATTAAAGTTTTATTTTGGATTTGCTCGCGTTCTACATAAGCTTTGGCACCTGCTATTGCTAAAGCACCAGCAGGTTCCACAATTGAGCGTGTATCTTCAAATACATCTTTGATAGCAGCACAAGTATCGTCAGTATTAACTAATATAATGTCGTCTACATATTCCTGACACAACCTAAAAGTCTCTTCCCCAACTTCCCGTACCGCTACACCATCAGCAAATAACCCCACCTGCGATAACCGCACGCGCTTCCCAGCTTTTAATGATTGGTTCATCGCATCCGCATCAACAGGTTCCACTCCAATAATCTTAATTTCTGGACGCAACCGTTTTATATAAGCAGCAACTCCCGATATTAACCCACCTCCACCAATTGCTACAAATATCGCGTGTATCGGTTGCTGATATTGTCGTAAAATCTCCATCCCAATCGTACCCTGTCCAGCTATCACATCTGGGTCATCAAAAGGATGAATAAATGTTAAGCATTTTTCTGCCTCTAATTGCCGCGCGTAGGCATAAGCATCATCATAAGTATCGCCATGCAAAACAACTTCACCACCGCGCGCTTTAACTGCATTGATTTTTACTAGTGGGGTAGTTACGGGCATCACAATAATAGCGCGCGTTCCTAAATGACGGGCGCCGAGTGCCACACCTTGAGCATGGTTTCCAGCCGATGCAGCAATTACACCTTGTGCTAACATGTCCGGTGGTAAGTTCACCATCTTGTTATAGGCGCCACGCAACTTAAAGGAAAACACTGACTGCATATCCTCACGTTTGAGGAGTAGCTTATTGTTGAGACGCGCGGAGAGATTAGAAGCGTAATCAAGCGGTGTTTCTTGAGCTACATCGTACACACGGGCAGTCAGAATTTGTACTAGATAGTCGCAAAGCATGAGCGTGAGGCAGTAAATGCATTTTTTAGGATAAATCGTTATTTTACTACAATTGTGTACCTCAAACATTACCTGGTTTGAGCCAACCAAACAACTCTCCAACACTTAGCCTTAAATCCGTAATAAAATCAGGAGTCGGGAGTAATAAATCTGGTTCTTGTAAAAAAATAGGCTGTTGAGACTGAGGATAAGCAATAACAGATCTCTCATCCGGGTCAACTAACCAACCCATCTGACAACCTGCATTCAAACAGTGCAGTATATTATTTATGACTTTTGTCTGGCTTTGGTCTGGTGAGAGAATTTCAATTGAGTTATATTTAATACCCAGTCCTTTATTTAATCCCCCCTAACCCCCTTAATAAGGGGGGAAAAAGAGGCATTTAAGCCTAGGGTGTTGACTCTGTGGGTTTTTCGGGGTTTAAAGTTCATACAAAATATCTGTACCCTCTCCCCTGCCCCTCTCCCAACTTGGGAGAGGGGTGCATTTATGCGGGGTGAGGGTTATAAAAGTGCGTGAATATAAAACGCTCTTATTCCATCAAAGTCAACAGCCCAATTTAAGCCCCCCTTTTTAAGGGGGGTTGGGGGGATTTTCTAGGTCTATAGTTTAATTTTATACTTTTCAAACATCCTCTTAATAGTTCTAAAGCAAAGTTCCAAACAAATCTCTTATAACCTGCACATCCACGCAAGTAAGTTTACTCTTTATTATTTCATTTAAGCTCTAACTTTAGCGATTACATACAAGTTTAAAAGTAGATGTTACGTATTATTGTTATACATAGTTAATTTATTCGTCAAGTATGTTCATGTTGAAAATTTTGATAAATGTTTAATATTTAAATAATTGCTGATTTTTTCTTAATGGGTTGAGCGGGGTTGCCGACGTAAATTGTCATTGGTTCTAGGGAACGTCCAGTTACTGCACCTAAACCAAGCACTGCATTTTGACCAACGGTAACACCAGGGCCAATTACTGACTTTGCTGCAATCCAACTACTTTCTTGAATATTAATTGGGGCAGTGATTAGTTGAAAATCTGGGTGATTCCAATCATGGTTTCCAGTACAAAGATAAACACCTTGAGATATACATACATGACTTTCGATAGTTACATCAGCAAGATTATCTATCCAGGTATTTTCGCCAATCCAAACATAATTGCCGACAATTAGGCGCCAGGGAAACTTGACTATGACTCCAGGTTTAATTCGCACACCTTGACCGATTTTAGCTCCAAACCAACGCAGTATGATAACTTTGAGGTATGAAATTGGAATCAAATAGCTTTTTAATAAAGGCGCCCCGATAAAATACCAAAGAAGTTGTTTGCATATACTGGCGCCAGGAGTGTACGTACCAACTGTATATTTATCTAAACGCATAAAATTTTTATTAATTATTTTAGTAATTAGTTTAATAATTAGTTTAATAATTCTAAATTATATTGAAATACAAACCTTGGTCTTGAGCATTGTTGCCTTTATCATCTAATTTGACTATAGGAATACCATAATCCGCGCGTACTTGTAGATTTTTCATTGGTTGCCAAATTACTCCTAAACCTGCACCTGCAAGAAAGTTTTGCTTGGGTAGCTTATTCGGATTATTGGCATTATTCCAAACACTACCTAAATCAACAAAAGGCGCCAGTTGTAAGGTAGGTTGTCCAGAATTATCTTTGGCAATAGCAATTCTGTTTTCTAATGAGAAACGAACACCATTGTCACCTGAGCGAGCATTTTGACGATAACCACGTAAAGATTGCCCACCACCAATTACAAACTGCTGCGAGGGTAATAAACTATCCGGTGTTAACTGTACATCAGCTTGAGCAATCAATAAATTGTTGTTTCCTATTCTTTGTACCCGTTGAGCTTGTCCTTGCCAACTGAAAAATCGTCCATCAGGAATTGATGACGAATTAATAGTAGCATCAAAAATACCTAAACCTAAATTAAACTGCGAACGCAAAGCCCATGCACCTTGAGTATCTCGCTTTACATAGTCTTGTCCAAACTTCACAACTCGTGTACGGCTATTACCATCTGCATCGGGTCCAATCCCAAATGGAAAGGGAGTATTCTGGAATAGGAAAGTTTGACCATTTTGTAATGCCAATCCCAGTGATAGGGCAAACTCTTCTTTAGCACTACGAATTAGAGGTTGACGATAGCTAAGTTCGTATAGCTCACTATTACTACGAATACCAAAAGCAGCAAACTTGGGGTCTGTAATTTTACTTTTGCCTGGAGCAACACGCAATTGCACCGTACCATTCATCGCATTTACAGGTACTTTGTAGTTAAAATCGTATAAAGTAGAGCCACCGTTGAATGTTCGGTAGTAGGTGCCACTTATTTCATCACCAAGACCTGTAAGATTACGGTAAGTTGCTCCCACACCAAAACGTTCTGACCCGACACTTGGAGGTGAGTTATTACCAATAGTCACAGTAGCGCTAAAAGCTTTTGCCTCGGTAACTCTCACCGTCAATATACTTTTTCCAACTTCACTTCCAGCTTGAATACTAGCTTCAACTTTACTGAACAGCGGGTCATTTCTTAAAAGTATAAGTTGGTCTTCTAACTTATCTTTGTTTAAGGGAGTACCAGCACCAAGAGTAATACGACTCCTAACGTATTCAGGATTGAGACGTTGGGCGCCATCAATTTCGATTTTTTCAATGGAACCCTCAATAACACGAATTTTTACCACTCCATCAGTGATTTGCTGCTCTTCTAAAATTGCAATTGCTCTAGAAGTAATATATCCACGTTTGACATATAGTTCGGTTATTGAGTTTGCAACTTTTTTGAGTTCTGCTAAAGTGACAGAACGACCAATTACTGGCTGTGTTAGTTGTTGTATTTCCTTCAGTTGAAATATAGTACTACCTGTAACTTGAACCTTATTTATAAAAACATTGGTAGATTGCTGCGTTGTAGATTGTGGAATTACTACTTGTTGTGGAGTAACTTGTTGTGGAGTAAAGACAGGTTCTTCATCAGTGTTAGGAGCAATAAGTTGTGGTATAGGTATATCTTGTAGAAAGCGGTCTTGATTTGGATTTGGGTTTTGAGAAACTGGTAGTGCTGCTTCTTGAGCATCAGCGGGTAATGTTGCCTGAGTTAAATCATATGTTAGTACATTCGGAATTAAAATCCCACAGCGAAGCAATAAAGTTTTTTTGTGCATTTTATATATATATATATATTTATTTATTAATTGATGCTTGATGATAAATGGGCGCCCTTGCGTAGCACAGGCATCCTGCCTGTGCATAAAGATACTAATTCGTTCGACAAATAGGTAGTCTAGGAAATTCAACTTGCAATAGATTAGATTGAGAAGGAACTGCACACAACCCAGAAGCAGAGTTTTCTTTTATCTCTATCTTGGTTTCCACAGCTTGACCTTGCATATCTTTATCTAAACGAGTTTGATCTTCTTGAGATAAGGCATTATTACTTGGTTTACTAGGATTAGTTGGTGGAGTAACTGGGTTACTGGGAATATTCTCGTTTGTTAAGTTGAAATTGACACTTGCGCTACCACTACCCAGAGTCACCGCATAACCGCCAGCAGTTGTGTTTGCTGTTACAGGAATTGAGACCTGTCCGTTAGTGTC
This sequence comes from Calothrix sp. CBUCES-K 9914, assembly GCF_059640475.1. Taxonomy (NCBI): domain Bacteria; kingdom Bacillati; phylum Cyanobacteriota; class Cyanophyceae; order Nostocales; family Calotrichaceae; genus Calothrix; species Calothrix sp. CBUCES-K 9914. The sequence continues at coordinate 12,717 of NZ_JBXXZH010000021.1, read as the reverse complement.
TGTAGTAATAGTGTTAGCTGTAGTACTAGCAGAGGCGGCACTACCAGGAGCAGTAAAAGTAATGCTGGCGCCGGGTATAATGTTGCCGTACTGGTCTTTGACTAAAGCTTGGAGATTATTACTGAAGTTTGTGTTAACGGTAGTGGTTTGATTGTCACCGGAAGTAGCAGTGATATTAGCTGGCGCATCTGGGGTGTTGGTCAAGTTGAAACTAACGGGAGTAATATTATTACCAATACCTAAACTAACTTGATAACCACCAGCAGTTGTATTTGCTCGGACTCCTATGGAGATTTGACCGTTGGTGTCTGTAGTCAAAGTGCTGCTTGTAGTTCCAGAAGCACCACTACCAGGTGCCGTAAAGGTAATACTGGCGCCAGGTACAATGTTGCCGTACTGGTCTTTAACTATTGCTTGCAGATTATTACTAAAGTTTGTGTTAACGGTAGTACTTTGATTGTTACCTCCAGTTGAAGTAATGCTCGTTGGTACATCGGGTAGGTTGGTGAAGTTAATAGGAATTGCAGTATTACCAACATTAGCACTGACAGTATAGTCACCTGCAACTGTGTTTGCCACTGCTGTTAAACTTACTTGACCAGAGGAATTAATTGTTGCAAGATTGCTGCCAAGGGTCGCGCTAGCGCCTGTACTACTTGGAGAAAGTATGTAATTAACAACACCACCTGCAACAGGTTCATTGTATGCACTTGTAACAGTTAGTAACTGATTACTAAAGGGAGTATTGACGACGGCTGTTTGATTACCACCAGATTGAGTTGTGGAAGTAATGGTAAATCCGCGCGACTCAAAACTACCAATGTCTGCTTGACCGACTCTGTTAACCCCTCGTTGGTCAGGGGTCGTGATATTGGGGTTGCCAGCATTAATGGCAGGACTACCTGGTAGCAAAGCCATTGTCCTAGTAGAACCACCATAGTAACCTAGAGGCGCCAGTAGAGGATTGATACCCACTTGGTTGCCGTTACTTCCATCACTAAGGCCCGTCATACCAGTGGCATTGCCGATGATATTGTAGCTGCTGCTTGCGTTGACTGAACCAAGTATATCGGGATTGGCGCCTCTGTTTTGCGCCACAATAGAATTGTTTAGCGTCAAGTTAGCAGCATTGAAAATACCACCACTTTGTCTAATACCAATAGCAGCGTTATCACTAATGGTACTATTTGCTATTGTCAAATTCCCAGTGTTGTAAAAGCCGCCACCGCCGTCTCCTTTTGCTGTGTTACCACTGATGGTACTGTTATTTACTGTCAAAGTACCACCATTAATAATACCACCCCCACCACCTTCAGCAACGTTGCCACTGACAGTACTGTTCAATAAAGTCAAGGTGGCATCATTGCTAATAGCACCACCATAACCAAATGTATAGTTTCCGCTAATGGCACTGTTTGCTACTGTCAAATTGCCTGAGTTGTTAATACCGCTACTACTATTAAAGTTTCCTTTGGTAATGGTTAAGTTTTGCAGTGCAGCAGTTACTCCAGAAGCAATATTAAATACTTGGTTAACATTATTACCACTCACTGTAGTGCTACCAGCCCCAGCACCATTAATCGTAACGTTTTGGTTAACATTAACAGTATTACCTGCATAAGTTCCGGCGCCTAAATTAATCGTGCGACTTCCTGTTACATTACCAATAGCGCTGATAGCATCATTTATTGAATTGGTACTAGGATTAGTTTCTGGATTAACTTGGTTGATGTTAAAGTTCAACCCACCTGTGCTGGTCAAGTTGATAGTGGCGCCACCTGGTCGTAAAAACTGTCGTCCAATCAATGTTAGAGATGCGTTTCCATTACCAGTTTGATTAATCGAATCTGTTAGGGTTATATCACCACTACCGCCAGCATCAAACGCGGTTGTAAGTACTACATTAGTTCCAGCATCAAGAGTACTTGAAATAGTTGTGGGGGAAACATTACTGTTGCTGGCTGGGTTAAATACTCCATTCGTTAAAGTTCCTGAACCGCCATCAACGATATTAATATCAGCCGGGTCGAGTAACCATGTACCCCCTTGTCCATTCGCGGCGCCAGCGTCTACTCTACCACCTGCCACGTTTAATGTATTCTTACCAGAGGTTTCTACCAAACCGCCATTACCACCATTGGCACCACCACGCGCGGTTATGTTTCCAGCAAACTTGGTATTATTATCTGCCCAGACAATTACCTTACCACCATTACCGCTATCTACGGCATCAGCATTAATTACGCTATCGTCACTAACAACGGCTTGTTTGGCGTTTGGAACAGTTCCTTTACCTTGATAATCTCCTCCAACCAGAACTGTACCACCACCATTAGAACTAGAAGCATCTACTTTAGCAGTAATTAAAGCAACCTTTTCACCAAGGATGTTGATTTTTCCTGCTTGAGCAGATACTTTACCACTGACAATATTTGTACCAGCATCAGCTGGAATAGAAGTACCTGAACTCGTTAGCATCACTGCACCATTTTCTACAGTCATGCCAGTGGCGCCGATGGAATTACCACCTGTGAGCAATTCTGGTAATGATAGCGGTGTAGTAGGTGTATTAACAGCAGTCTTGGTTTCAACGGGTAAATCTAAACTTAGTAAACTACCTTCGCTACTGACTCGAACTAACTTTTCTCCTGGTACTGCGGCAATAGTAATATCACCACCTGGGGCAGATACTTTTCCGGTGTTAACTACCGTTCCACCAAGTAAAGTTAAACTCTGTCCTTCATTGACTGCTAAATTTCCAGCATTAACAATGCTACCTAATTGATTACTAGTGAATGCGAAAATAGAAGGATTACCGTTAAGCTGTGTATAGTTGTTACTTCCAACTGCGTTAAACCACTGGTTATTACCAAACCCAATACCGTTAGCAGTTGTGGCAGTGAACGCCGCAGGCACATTTAAGCTAGCGTTTTGACCAAAGACAATACCTGCTGGGTTCATCAGGTAAAGATTTGAGGCGCCACCGCTTACCTGTATTAGACCGTTAATATAAGACGCATCACCACCAACTACCCGACCTAAGATATTCTGAATATTAGGAGTTGAAAGGAAGTTAGCGATTTGCCCACTGTTGAGACCAAATTTTTGAAAGCTATGGAATAAATTGGCGCCGGACTGAGTACCACCAGTTATATTTAATTGATTTGGGTTGCTTCCGTTCGTGACAATAGTACCCGTACCATCATTTGCTGGAGTAATTACTTGCGCTAATACCTGTTGCGGACCAAAGCTCAGAAATAAGGCAAGCCAAACTAGCAATAATTTTGCTTTACTCTTGACTTTGGTTTTGACTTGATTTTTGATTTTTCTCAACTTTGTGCGGTGGTAAATATCCATGTTTTCCAATTGACTTTACTTTTTATCTACACATAATTTGTAGGGTGGGCGCCGCCCACCAAACCGGACATCACAAATATAGAAATACCGAACTACACTACTTTTGACCTGATGAAAATCTACTCTACTCTACATAAACACTATATACAGACAGTATTTTATTTTACCAGAGTTAAAAACTTTTAAACAAGCTTTTATTAAGTTATTTAGGGCTTTGTAATATATTAGAACTTACGCATTGACAAAAATAGTAATCAATGTATTTAAGCAGTCCAAGCATTAGTTAGATTATTTACAGTATGTTCACGTACAACATTTATAAATAAGTTTATTTGTATCTCGTACCAATTAGAAATTATTTCCTCAGAGCGCATTTTTTCCAAGCGAACAAATGCTTGAAGTGAGCAAAATATATGTGTTTTGATTGCATAACTATCTCTAACCATGAATCTACAAATACCACATACTTGCTTTATTGCTCTGTGAAAGATTTCAATTTTCCAATGAGTATCATGTATTATGATAAATTCACTTCTTGTTATCTTTAATTTATTTGTGGTTAGTGTAATTTGGGATAAAAGAGCTTTCCCAATATACTTTGCATTATTACCAAAGTTAGGAAATAGTAATATCTTGAACAGGATATACTATCTCAAGTAATACCAATTTTTCAAAACTCTAAAATTTGTTTATTAGGGGATAGAGAATTTTGTTCTGTAAAATTGACTAAGTTCCTTCAGTCAATGGGTGTGTACTTTTGTTTGCGTTTAAAAAAGAACGAATTTATCGAACGTGAACAAGATATTTTTATTCAGTTACAGAACCTTGGATTGGCGCCCGGAGTCTCTTTTTTATCAAAGGTGTTAAAGTTACCAAAACTCGTGGTTTTATTAGTTTTAATGTTGCTGGTAAGTGGAAATATTTTGTCTGTATGCGTACAAAATACGCTAAATATCATATTTGATAACTAAAATTTTGCAGGACTGGTAATCCTCGCATGTTCTCCTTGTCACTGGGGGGGCGAATTTTTAGTGTTTCTGTTGCGCTTTCATATAAAGTATGACAAAGTATGATACTAATAAATAGTATGATTTTAGAAAGAGCAAACCGAACATGCCAGATATTGAACGTATCACCATCACATTGCCGAGCGATATGGCGGTAATCGTCAAGAGAGCGGTAGAAGACGGCGACTATGCCTCAACCAGCGAGGTTGTGCGAGCGGCACTGCGCGACTGGAAAATCAAACGCGCCTTGCAACTTGAAGAACTTGCGGCACTTAAAAGCGATATTGACGCGGGACTTGCAGATATTGCTCAAGGCAATGTGAAGGATTTTGATGTAGACCAAATTATTAAAAGAGGGAAAAAGTTATTAGTAGACCGCTCGTCATCCGTCTAACGGACAATGCAGAAGCAGACCTTGCGGAGATATGGGCTTATATAGCTTCTGAAGCCTCAGAAGAAATTGCAACACGATTGCTCCAGAAAATAGATAAAGCGAGTCGATTGTTGTTAACCTTCCCACTTTCTGGAGCAGCACGAAACCAGTTAGCGCAAGGGCTGCGTGTGATATTTGAGGGAAAATACGCAATTTATTATGTAGTCTCAGAAACCGAAATTATCATAGTACGGGTTTTGCATAGTGCGCGCGATGCTTACGCTTTAGCTGAAAGAGGAGGGTTTACTTATTAAATAAAATCAAAAAGCACAGAGGAATTATTAAAAATCCTCTGTGCAAAAATAAAGCCCCCGATTTCTCAAGGGAGAACGGGGGCTTTATTCAATTATTTTATTTTTAGTTCACTAATAATTTCACTTATAAGATGTGATATCACGTCTCTATTTTTTCTACAAGATTTCTATTACAAAAAGAGTGATTATGTTTGCCTTTCCTGCTAGACTGAAGTTCCCAGAGAAACCAAAAATTATAGTTCAAAAGCACTAGATAGATACACCTAGTTACAAAATTATCTGGAAGCTTTTCGCGATTAACGACAGCAGAGTAAACAGAGGTAACTCACATCTTGCACCAACGTATTAATACTTAATTTTTCTATTTACAATAAACAGAAATTTTTATCAATAACACGATAAAATAGCCTTTTCAGCCTGCTCCCGGCAGGCTTTGTTCGTATAGTCCCACCCTTATAGGGTGTAGGTGCAAGATATAAGGTAAGGTTTCGCGCGATTACTTCCCAAGAGTATTGTTGTTGTACTAGTTTCTTTCCGTTCTCACCAAGCTGGCGCCGCAAATTAGGAGATTTGACTAATTCGGCAATGGCTTGAGCTACTAGTTCAAGTTCTCCATCAACGACTAATCCAGCTTGAGCGTTAGCTACGTCTGGAGAGATTTGAATACTTGGAGTAATTACAAGAAGTAATCTTACAACCATTGTTTCAGCAACGCCAATAGCGAAGCTTTCTGAGAACGAGGGTAGAACGAATAATTGTTAAGTATTTAATGGCTCTTGATTAGATTTTGGTTTAACTGGCTTACCAGCAATAGCGTAAAGAATGGCGTGTAATACAACTCGTCCAAACCAAGACTCATAACCAAGCCAGGTGATAAAACGACTATTAAAGCCAGTCAAAGAAATCCAGTTACGTAGAGTACGCTCTAATTTGAATTTATGAGTTTGTGCTTCAGTTGGAGATATATTATAGGATATGCCATTTAGTTTCGAGGGCATATCTTTTAGAGCTACCGCGCGTTTGAGATGGGATATGCGTTGCCAACGGAAACCCATTAATTCCGAAACATAGCGGTCGAATGTACCAGCATCAGTTGCGGCGATAACGAGGTTCATACGTATAGGGTCACCACCTTCCATCGGACCGTTACGATCTAGAAAATATGTACCATCAGCTAGCACTGCGGGTTTAAGTGCCTTGTTAATAGCAACGATTGCGTCATCAAAGATGTAGTGACGACGTAAGCGCATAATGTCAGGAATACACCCCCACTGATTTTTGTAGCTTAAAGTCAAGCCAGTCATACAATGGATTTTTGGAACTGGCAGAGTCATAAAAAGGTCGGTGTGATGTAATAAACGTGTAGGTAAGGGAAGCTCATAATTTTGCCCGCGAGAACGAAATTGAATCATTTCTCGCTCTTCTTCACATAAATTAACAACCTCTACCCCAAATTCGTCAACCAGTTCATAAAGAGAATGCCCTGCAAATGCCTCTTTTGCTGTCCAGGCGCCGTAACCGCCATCTGTTTCAACAATAGCTATATGAGATGTGTACTCTCGCAATACTCTGACAACTTCTCGCATAAAGATTGGAGAAGTTGTAACTCCAGTCTTATAGTAAGGATATGTAAGATTTGGCTTCAATGCGACTCTAGTATTGTGAGAGATTCGAGATAGAATTCCTGTTTTCTCTAGACTCACTTGAATACTAGATGTCAGGTCTTCTTTAGAAGAAGTTAGAAAAACGCAACGTTTGTCAAAATTTATACTTTTCATAATGGCTTTAAATGTTTGGTAAACCTATTACTCAACTTTTTCTTCTTTCCATGTTTGGAACATCGCTTCCATTTCACTGACAGGATGAACCCAAGATAAGCTGTCTGCTAAATCTGAAAGTTGGTTTTTGTAGTATTGATATTGTTCAGAATCAGTTAGTAAGGTCTGGATACCTGCTCGAATTGCAGCAGTATCTCGTTCTACAACCAATCCTCCCCGTCCTTCTACTACTTGAGCAACACCACAAGTTTTCGTAACTAATACTGGAACTCCTACAGCAATTGCTTCCTGAACTGTGTTGCCCCAATTCTCATGAAGAGAAATTAATGTAAAAATATCAGCGTCAACGTAAGCAGATAATTTATCATCACCATAGATACCAGGAATGAAATAAGTCTGTTGATTAATTGCTAGTTCTGCTGATAAATTACGTAAACTTTGTAGATAGCTTGCAGATTCAGATGGTCCAACAATTGCCAGTTGCCACGTTAAGTCAACTAGTTCAGACATTGCCATCAACAGTTGTTCTATATTCTTTTTTTTCTCAATTCGTCCTAGCCATAGAATCAGCGGCTTAGTTGGTGATAGTCCCCACTTCTGACGGAATTTGCCACGTGAGGGTAAATGTTGATACTCTGTTAAATCTACACCATTGACCCTAAGTACTAAGTGCTTAGGCTGAATACCAAATTGAACCGCATCATTCCATTCTAATTTGGAAGTTACTACAACCGATTTTGCATTTTTGAACAATATCTCACCAAATATTCGATGATAAATTTGTTTCAGCCATATGCTATTGACAATTGGAATTAGCATTCCACTAGGTTCAATACTATATGGAATGCCGTAATGTTTAGCATAGCTCGCTATAAATAGTCCAATAAAATCATATATACCAATAATGTGTATGGCATCAAATGTAGGTATATGTGACCGTGAAAAAACAATCACTGATGGGTTTAAAGAAGTTCCGCGTGCAGAAAAATAAGTTCCTAAATAGTGGACTGTGACATTATTAATTGTTTCTACCCATCCTTGCCATTTTGGACGTTGATTACGTTCTATAACTGTAGTTGTCACCACACTGACTGAATGACCTAATTGTGCCAATCCTTCAGCTAGAGCAATAGCATTAGTTACTCTTCCTCCAAAGGAATAAGCTGGTCTATAGTTCTGTACAGAAATTAAAATTCTCATTTTGATTGCTTACTCTCTTTCTGAAAATAAGAATGTAAATGTTCAGCTAAAGTTTGTTGAAAACTCTTAAACCCAAAAGTATCAATTACTTTCTGGCGTAAAACTTCAGGTTGGTACATTAAAGAATTGGGATAGACACCTTGGAGAATTTTAATTAGAGTTTGAGCGATTGCTTCAACATCATCAGGGTTAACTAGCGCGCCTAGTTCACCATGACAAACAGCGTCAACTGCTCCATCTTGATTACCTGCTAAAACTGATTTACCACAAGCTAGTGCTTCTAAGTAAACAATGCCAAACCCTTCTTTTTTGCTAGGCATAGCAAAAACATCACAGAGGTTGTAGTAATCACATAGTTCGGAATCCGGTATAAATCCTGCCAATGTTACGCAGTTTTGTAAATTTTGTTGAGCTATGAGTTGTTCAACGCGCGTGCGGTCGCTACCTTTACCGACTATTATGTAATGAGCATTAGGAATTTGCCGACAGATATAGGGCATTGCTCGCAGAATTTGATCGTAGCCTTTATAACGTTCGCTACTATCTAATCTAGCTACTGTTAAAATGATTGGCTGATCAGCACTTAATTGATGTCGGTCTAGTAGATATTGAGGTTTAGGGGCGATTTTAAACCGTTCTGTATCAAATGTGTTTGGTAGTAAAACAACCTTATCTGGGTCTAGATTTTGCTCTTTTAGTAACCGTTCGCGCGTGTAACTGCTAACTGCTAAAATTTTATCTGCGTTTTGGAGTGCTTTTTTCAAAGCTTGATTCTCAATGTCCCAAGCATCGACTCCATGTGCCACTACCCAGTAAGGAACATGTGTTAATTGTTTAAGTCTATAACCTACAGTTGAGAAATTTAATAGAGTGGATAATATTAAATCAGGGCGTTGTCTTAGCCCATAGGTGGTAATATTACTAGCAAATGCCAGTGTGCGTAACTTTGGGGTCCACTTTCCCGAACAGTGAAAGTGAGTGTTTGGTAGGATTGGAAAATCTGGTGAAAAATTCTTATCATGCTTAATAAATACATCGTATCGACTTTTACTTAATACGTTCTGGATTGCTTGCATAAAAAAGGCTGAGTAAACCTGGATTCCTCCCTTAAATTCAAACATATTAGGAATCCAGAGATGAATAGATGATTGGTTTTTCAAGTGTTCTCCTTTTTGACATTAGTATTAACTGTATTCAAAGGTATGGAGCTAACTATTTTTGGACTTTTCAAAATAAACATTAGTGGAATAATTATTGGGATGCAAGCATAAAACTCAAATAAAACTATTGTAGATGCCGTATTAATAAAATATATTACAAAACCCAGCTTATCTTGATTTAATTTTCCTAATAAAAAAGTACTTAAATCTAAATTTTGTGTGTAATAACTTTGATGATATGAGCTACTTAATAATATACAGCATATACAGATAAAAATAAAAATACCTAAAAATCCAAATTGAGTTAGCATAGAAGTTAATGTAGAATCGGCGATAAAAATTTCATTCTTGGCACCTGTATTATTATTTAAAGTGATGACCAAGTTAGAACCAAAACCAAGATATTTACCAAAGAATAATGAAACAATATCAACCTGATTAAAATAACCCTTTAAAATATCTACTCTTCCATCACCAGATGATGAACTACCGCTGCGACCGCTTAACTCATTTACTCTGGATAGAGCCGAAATTGCTATTATTAAAAATAAAGGAATACCAAAAAATGTTATTAATAGTTTATCCTTAATTATTTTAAATACTTTGCTCAATCTTGTATAAATTTTAACAAGCACAAGTAATACAATGATTAATAACGCAGTTCTTGAACCTGAAAAAAATATGCCTATTGGTGAGAGTAAAAGCATTACAAATCGTAATCGATACGGCGGTAATACAGATAAGTTTAAATAAAATACTAGTGCCAGAAAAAGCCCTAATGTATTAGGTCCAATAAAAGTACCAACCGAGCGAGCTAATCCAGAGCTAAACCAACCTATGCCATTTTGAACAACACCAGTTTCACGTTGTAAATAAGAATAGTATACCTGAATTAAGGCTAAAGGATTCATCGCTTCTAAAACCCATCGCATATAGTAGGGGTGTAAATGGCGATGACAAAATACAAATATCGAAACAACAACGATAAATGGTCGCAAGCAAGAAAAAACAAGAGTAATACTAAATTCATTAGCAATACTGCGTGCAATAGCAATAGCAAGGCTAATAAGACAAAGTGCGTAACAAATTATTAAATTATGATTTTCTCTAAAAGCAATTTTAGGAGTAGTTGAGCGAAACCATAAACTTACAAATAAAAGCAAGATAGAAAACACATCCTTTAATAGCTTTTGCCATTCAGGTACTAATGAAATATATTTCTGTTTTTGAAAGTAGTAAGGATCCCAGTTGCCATTTAAGGCATAATCAGCAATATACAAGTAGTTGAGAGTAGATGCCACAACTATTAAAAACAATAGCGTATGTGTAATAATTGAAATTTTTGCTGAAGACGTTCGTAACATGGTTAGCTTTGCAAATAAGGAAGCAGTGTTTGTGTGACAGCGAACCAGCTTAGATTCTTGTGATAGTATTGCTGAGAATTTTGAACAGCATCGTTCAAATTATCTAGTCTTAAAATAGTATTCATGACTTGTTCTTCAAAAACCGAATAATTGTTATCGAGAGATAAAAACAAACTAGGTAAACTTTGTAAGAAGGAATCAGTCAATCTCCCATTAGTTCCAACAACAGGTAAACCATGTTCCAAAGCTGACATTAGGGAGGTTCGTTTTGCACTAACGCCGAATTCATGAGGCATTAAAAGCAAGTTAGAGATTTGTAAATAGTGAGATAGTTCATTGGGTGCCAAGTAACCAGGGCGTATGACAGCGTTTAAGAATGGAACTGTCACGGATTTAGCATTTCCTAGCAGTAACCAATTTACCGTATAGTCTGAATTGTAAAGATGACTATCTAAACTAGCAACCCAATCTTGACGAATTGATGCTGAACAACCAAATAGTGTTAGGACAATCTGTTTTGGGAGAATTGCTAGTTTTTTACGTAGTTCTTGTTTTTCTTGAGTCGAGATGATTCGAGGTGGAATATTATTTGCTATAGGCAAATAATGAATTTTACCAGGATTGCGATTAAAGCGATTTATGTGCTTTAAATATAGTTCTGAGCCACAAAATACATGGTGGCTTGCATGAAGTAGTTGCCTTAGAACATATTGTTGGAATAACCCATTTACCCAAGTGCCAGGATATTTAAGAAACCAGTAGTAAGTTTCATGGACAAGTAATAAAGTTTGAAAGTGTTGGGAACACTTTTGCCAAAAGCCAATTAGATTTAAGTTATATTTTCTTCCAGAAGAATACAATAGAGGGGTATACTGTAAAATGACAGTTTCTACTTTTTCTACCTGTAATAAATTAAATAGCTTATCTAAGCCACCTTTAGACCAATTTTCTACGTATGGTAAGATAACTAGGGGTTCAGAAACTGCTTGACATTCTTGCTCAACGATAAGATTTAACTCTATGCTAAGGTTATCTTTACAGTGTGTCGCGAAATTAATTGTATAGTCTCCTACACCACATACATACGGCATGACTTTAGCGGTAATTGTGACAGTTTTTGATAATTTTTCTTTAGTCATTATTTCTTTTATTATCTAAGCTTTTGATGCTTGATGCTCTGCAATCCATTCACGATAGATTGCTGCTAATTTTTGGATGTTGGACTCCCAGGAAAGCGACCTTACTCGTGTCCAACCTTGGTATGCAATTTTAGTCTGCAAATTATAATCTTGTAGCAAACGCATGATAGCGTGTTCCATCGCTTCGGTATCATCGAAATTACATAATAAAGCTTCTTGCTCATTCTGTAATTCGGCGCCAAAACCAGTTGGTGTGGTTACAACTGCACAACTGCAAGCCATAGCTTCAGCGAGGGCAATACCGAATCCCTCATATTGAGAAGGAAAGAAAAAGACTTTAGCTTTAGCTAAACTGTCAGCGATGTCCTGATTTGAGAGACGTGGATGAACCGTAATACGGTTATGTAACTTAATCGGAAAGTCGGCTAAAATTTTTTCCTGCGCTGAAGATGCACCATAAATGTCAAAGTGTAATTTTGGGTATTGAGTTAAAATTTTAGTTATAACTGCAATTACGTTGTTGACTCCTTTTCGGCTAATCCACGAACCCATAAAGGCAATCCGTTCCTCTTTTGTCGCTACAAACGGCAAAGATAAATATTCTTGATCTAGCCCAGGCTCAACTACAGCAGTTCGATTAGCCGGATAAAGCCCTAAATTTAAAACATGCTGGCGGTCTAACTCACACAATGACACAAAAGCATCTGCATGAGCGAAAGCTATGTTCGAGAAACGGACATGAGTTTGTTGAAAAAACCAGCTTTGCAAGAGGTTAGAGTGAGGTTGGTAGGCGCCTCTCCGAATATAATCGAGAAGTTCTAAACCATTAGTGTGAGCAACTAATAAAGGTCTTTTTGGTAATTTAGATAACTGCTGAGTCGCTAACCAAAACTCGTCACCATAAAACTCAATAACATCATACTGCTTTACTTGAAGTTTTTGTTTAGCTAAATTATAGGCGCCCCAAGCTTGGCGAAACTTCTTGGCTTTACGAATATTTTGCCAAGGCTCGTAATGATTTGGTT